>NZ_JASONC010000005.1:0-126631 GCF_030217065.1 Corynebacterium sp. UMB4614 | reverse complement strand
GCGGGCAAGGGTGCGGCCGCGAAGGGCAAGAAGAAGGCCACAGACCGCAGCGGCAAGCCCCTGGAGCTGGCCGTGGGCGATCGCGTCAACCACGATAAGTACGGCCTGGGCACCGTCAAGAGCGTCGACGGTGCGGGCAGCCACACCACCGTCATGATCGACTTCGGCAGCCGCGGCACCGTGCGCCTCATGCTCTTTGGTGGCGTGCCGATGGAGAAGCTCTAGGGGAGGGTGGCACCGCCCCTAGGGCGTGCTCTATAACAACCCCAGAGGGGTCTTCTAACTAACCCAGAGCGGTCGCTCTAACAAGCCCAGAGGGGTCGTATAACAAGAAGAAAAGCTCCCGACCCCGTGTGCAGCAGGGTGGGAGCTATTCGCGTCAGCGTCGAGCTAGATCTCGATGCCCAGGTCACGCAGCCACGGCACCGGGTCGATCGGGCCGGAGCCGTTCGGGTGGATCTCGAAGTGCAGGTGTGGGCCGGTGGAGAAGCCCTCGTTGCCCATGCCGGCGATCTTCTGGCCAGCGGTCACGCGGTCACCGACGGAGACGTCGATGGTGGCGATGTGGCCGTAGACGGTGATGTCACCATTGTCGTGCTTGACGCGCACCCAGTTGCCGAAACCGGAAGCCGGACCAGCGTCGATGACGGTGCCGTCCTTGACTGCGCGGATCGCGGTGCCGATGGCGTTCGCGATGTCCACGCCGTTGTGGTTGGTGCCCCAGCGAGCGCCGAAACCAGAGGTGAAGGAACCCTCGGCAGGCTTAGCAGCCTGCGGGGCGCGGGATGCGGCATCCGCGGCAGCGCGCTGCTTGGCGAACTCCAGAGCGGAGGAGAGCTGTGCGGACAGGTCCGCGGTGGCCTCCTGCAGCTGCGGGACCTCGAGGATGCGCGGGGCATCAGCCGCGGAGCTGCCCCCGGCCTCCTGGGCCAGGAAAGAGGAGTCAGCCGCCAGCTCGATGGAGCCATCAGCTGGGGTAGCGGAGTTTGCCTGCTGAGCGCCAGCGGTTGCGCCTGCGGCGCCAGCCGTGGATACGGCACCCGTTGCAACGGCGACCAATGCGAGACGGCGCTTGGCGCTGTTATCTACCTTGCGGTGCTGCCCAACGCGCCGGGTGCTGGAGGTCTTCTGCACGTTCCTTGCCCTTTCAAGCTCTGGAGACTGTGATCTACTCGCTGGTTTTTCGTAACCAGATCGTTATGAACGAGAGTTACTCTATTGTTTCCTTCCGTATCTTTCAACCAATATTGCGGGAATATAACAATGAGTGAACACTGTGGCTGGTGTGGTTAACGGGGGAATGGTGGGGAGGTGGATTGAAAGTGCAGATCAGGGTGCATTTTTGCGGGATGATGTGGCGCATTTTGGTCGTCGTTTTCGCGGGATACACCCAAAAGGGTGGGGAAAGTCACATTTTTCCGCCGATATTCCTGACTCATGCCCCCTCTCTGGATTCGACCAGGGCAACAGTCACGCGAGGCTCGCCCCGTCTTCGCCCGGAAACGCCGGAAAGCGCAGTGAATGTCACAGTGCGGTCAGGGGCAGGCACAATAGACACTGTGAGTAGACAAGCCGACAACCCCCGTTCCAGACCGCGCCGCAGTGCCGCCCGCCAGGCGGGACGCCGCCCGGCCGGCCCCCACCGGCGCCCACCGGCACGCCCGTCGTCTATTCAGGCCACCCCGGCCGGGCGCTCCCCGGCAGGTCACAGCTCCCAGGACCGCTTCCACCGCTCGGAACGCGGCGAGCGTACCGTCCCGCGCACCGGCCAGCGGCAGCAGCCGGGCAGGGGAGCGGGGCTGAAGCACCGTTGGGAATTGTGGCGCCCCCACATCAAACGCTTCCTGCCCACCCTGCTGGCTAACCACGGGGTCACGATCGCGATCGCCCTGACCTTCGCGGTGATCGTGGGCATCGGCGCGAAGTTCTCGATGGTGCCCAGCGTCCTCGCCAGCGTCTGGATGGTGGCCAACGCCGCCCCGCTGAAAATGCAGGGCGTGGAGCTGGGCTTCGTCCCACTGCTTCCCGCGATCGCCGTGATCCTCGGGCATTCCCGCCGCATCACGAAGGCGCTGGGGGACAAGGTCAGCGTCCGGGGTTTAAGGGTCTTCGCCACCCTCGGCATCGGCCTGCCGTTGGTGCTGACCTTCATCGCCTGGCTCATGCTCCTGGATGCCGGTCGCGTCTTCGACGTCCAGGCACCCCACCTGGGGCGGGCCCTGCTGAACACCTTCCTTGTTAATGGTCTTGCCGTGGCCATCGGCATGCGGGGGCGTATCTGGCGGGCCCTGTTGCTGCGCCGCCATTGGCCGACCTGGCCCGTGGAATCCGTCCGCCTGGGCCGGAACTTCCTGGGCTGGATGTGTGTCGCCGGCCTGCTGGGCGTGGTGATCGCCCTGATCGGCAACTGGTCCGCCTTCCGCGCGGCCTACGAGATCGCGCCGGGCTTCTGGCCTGGCGTGGGGCTGACCCTCCTGGCTCTGCTCTACCTGCCGAATGTCGTCATCGGCGCGGCAGCCATCCTGCTGGGTGGGGAGTACAACCTCGGCTTTGGCCTGTTCAGCCTCTTCAACATCACCAACGTCGAGCTGCCTCCGCTGCCGATCCTGGCGGCTGCGCCGAACGCGCCCATCCCGGGCGGGCCATTCCTCCTGGCGATCCCGGCGATCGTCGCCGTGGCCACCGTCTACCGCTTCGTGCGCCAGCGAAGCTACGTGGAGTCCCCGGTCTTCACGGGCCTGGGAGCGGGGGTTGCTGCCCTGGCGCTCGCCTTCATTGGCGCGTGGCTGGCGCGCGGCGTGCTGGGCACCGTCGGGACTACCGGGCCGCTGCCGTGGTTGGCCGCCGTCGAGGCGGGTGCCTGGCTGCTGCTGCCCGCCACCGTGCTGATGTGGTTCCTCGCCCGCGCCGGTGCCGCGGTCACCGAGGCGGTTCCGGCCGACCAGGTCGATCCTGCCGAGGACGGTGAGCACGAAGACGCTGAGCACGAGGAAGACGTCGCGGACTACGACGGCGAGGACGAGGACATCAACGATGACGGGGATGCTGCCAAAGACGACGTCGCCGAAGACGAAGATGTAGAGGACGCCACCGCCGACGACGGGGACGAGACCCCCGGTGAAGACGGCGCCGCCGACGCCGCAGCAGAAGACGAAGGGGGCGAAGAGGTCGACAACACGGGCGCCGACGTCGATGTCGACGACGAGACCGCCGCCGAAGAAGAAGACGAAGAAAACGACGAGACCGACAACGCAGACCTCGATGACGAGGGCGACGCCGACGGTGAAGTCGAGGAGAACGAGGAGAACTAATGAGCCAGAACTTCCACACCACACTGCCCGCGCCCCAGGGCCGGCCGCTGCGCATCGTCGCGCTGGCCTCTGGCTCCGGCACACTCGTCCAGGCCCTCATCGACAACCTGGACCCCGCGAAGGTTGAGCTGCTCGCCATCGGCGCGGATCGCGACTGCACCGCACTCGAGCGGGCCGAGAAGGCAGGCCTACCCAGCTTCAAGGTGGAGTACGTCCCGAAGGTCACCGACCGCGAGCAGTGGAACCGCGACCTCATTGCAGCGCTGGAGAGCTGGGGCGCCGACCTCATCGTCTCCGCCGGGTTTATGCGCATCATCGGCGCCGACGTCGTGAATCACTTCCCGGGCCGCATCATCAACACCCACCCCGCGCTGCTGCCCTCCTTCCCGGGCGCGCAGGCGGTCGTGGATGCCATCGAATACGGCGTGAAAGTCACCGGCTCGACCGTGCACGTGGTGGACGCCGGGGTTGATTCCGGCCCGATCGTGGCACAGGAAGCGGTAAACGTGCACCCAAGCGATAAAGTGGAGACGTTGCACGAAAAAATTAAGCACGTGGAGCGGCGTTTGATCGTGCAGGTCCTGCACGAGATCGCAGGAAACGGACTCACCATCGAGGGACGAAAGGCCCAGATCAGCAGCAATGACTGAACTTTCGAATTCTAAGAACCCAGCGCAGGCAACCGGCGAGCGCAAGCCCATCCGCCGCGCCCTGGTCAGCGTGTACGACAAGACCGGCCTGGAGGAGCTCGCGCAGGGCTTGCACGCCGCCGGGGTGGAGATCGTCTCCACCGGCTCGACTGCCAAGAAGATCGCTGATGCCGGCGTGCCCGTCATCGAGGTCGAGCAGCTCACCGGCTTCCCCGAGGTCCTCGAGGGCCGCGTGAAGACCCTGCACCCGCGCGTGCACTCCGGCATCCTCGCCGACACCCGCAAGCAGGACCACCTTGACCAGCTCAAGGAGCTGGAGATCGAGCCCTTCGAGCTGGTGGTCGTGAACCTCTACCCGTTCACCCAGACCGTCGCCTCCGGGGCCTCCTACGACGAGGTCATCGAGCAGATCGACATCGGCGGCCCGTCGATGGTGCGCGCCGCCGCGAAGAACCACGCCTCCGTCGGCGTGGTCGTGGACCCGAACAGCTACGACCAGGTCGTCGCCGCCGCGAAGGAGGGTGGCTTCACCCTCGCGCAGCGCACCGAGCTGGCCATGAAGGCCTTCCAGCACACCGCCTCCTACGACGTCGCGGTGGCCAGCTGGCTGACCGCCCAGGTCGGCAAGGATGACGAGCAGTTCCCGGCGTGGTCCGGCGCCTCCTACGAGAAGGCCCACGACCTGCGCTACGGCGAGAACCCGCACCAGAAGGCCGCGGTTTACACCGCGCCGGGCGAGGAGCCGGGCCTGGCGCAGGCCGAGCAGTTCCACGGCAAGGAGATGTCCTACAACAACTACACGGACGCCGACGCCGCGTGGCGCGCCGCCTGGGACCACGAGCGCCCGGCCGTCGCGATCATCAAGCACGCCAACCCGTGTGGCATCGCTGTGTCCGAGGAGTCCATCGCTGCCGCTCACCGCGCCGCGCACGCCTGTGACCCGATGTCCGCCTTCGGCGGCGTCATCGCCGTCAACCGCCCGGTCAGCGTGGAGATGGCCAAGCAGGTTGCGGAGATCTTCACCGAGGTCATCGTCGCCCCGGATTACGAGGATGGCGCGGTTGAGATCCTGAGCCAGAAGAAGAACATCCGCATCCTCAAGGCCGCCGCCCCGACCCGTGCTGCCATTGAGTCTCGCGCGATCTCCGGTGGGCTGCTGCTGCAGGAGCGCGACGTCATCGACGCCAACGGCGACGCCCCGGCCAATTGGACCCTGGCTGCCGGCGAGCCGGCCGACGAGGCCACCCTCGCCGAGCTGGAATTCGCATGGCGCTCCGTGCGCGCGGTGAAGTCCAACGCCATCCTGCTCGCCGCCGACGGTGCGACCGTGGGCGTGGGCATGGGCCAGGTCAACCGTGTGGACGCTGCGAAGCTTGCCGTCGAGCGAGCAAACACCCTGTCCGACGGTGCCGAGCGCGCTAAGGGCGCGGTCGCCGCGTCCGACGCCTTCTTCCCATTCGCTGATGGCTTCGAGGTGCTCGCCAACGCTGGCGTGCGCGCCGTGGTCCAGCCGGGTGGTTCCGTCCGCGACGCCGAGGTCATCGAGGCCGCCACGAAGGCCGGCGTGACGATGTACCTCACCGGGGAGCGCCACTTCTCGCACTAACAGCAAGAGTGTGAACGCTTAGTGAGGGGCCGAGCAGCAGAAACGCTGCCCGGCCTTTTTCTATCTCTCAGGACCCAGACGCGGTGGGGCCACCTATGAGATGATGATCACATCATAAATAGCTCGCCCAGCCGACAACGGGAGGTTTTCAACCCATGCCACTGAACCCGCAGCCACAGGACGTCGTCATCGTCGGCGCCGCCCGCACCCCGCAAGGCCGCCTGCTCGGCGCGCTGTCCCGCAAGACCGCCGTGGACCTCGGCGCCGCCACCATCTCCGCGGTACTCGAGAGGTCCGGCGTGGGCACCGAGCCGGTGGACTACGTCCTCATGGGGCAGGTCGTGCAGGCCGCCGCCGGGCAGAACCCCGCCAAGCAGGCAGCCATCGCCGCGGGCCTGGGGATGCACGTCCCGGCCATGACCGTCAACAAGGTCTGCCTCTCCGGCCTGGACGCCGTCATCAGCGCCGCACGCATGATCAAGGCCGGGGACGCCACCGTCGTCGTCGCCGGTGGTCAGGAGTCCATGTCCAACGCCCCGCACCTCGCCGCAGGCGTGCGCGCCGGCAAGGGCTTCGGGGGCCTGAAGCTGGACGATGCCCTCGAGCGCGACGGGCTGACCGACCCGGTCCAGGGCACCGCCATGGGCGTGGAGACCGACGAGAACGCCGAGGCAGCCGGCCTGAACCGCGAAGAGCAGGACCGCATCGCCGCGCTGTCCCACCAGCGTGCCGAGCGCGCGATCGCCGAGGGCACCTTCGACGATGAGATCGTCCCCATCGAGGTTGCCACCCGCAAGGAGACCATCACCGTCTCCCAGGATGAGGGTGTGCGCCCGGGAACCACCGAGGAGGGCCTGGCCAAGCTGCGCCCGGCGTTCCGCAAGGAGGGCACCATCACCGCCGGTTCCTCCTCTCAGATCTCCGACGGCGCGGCTGCCGTGGTGCTGACCACCCGCGAGAATGCCGAGGCCAAGGGCTGGAACATCCTCGCTACCGTCGGCGCGGCCGGGCAGACCGCAGGCCCGGACACCTCGCTGCTCTCCCAGCCCTCCCAGGCAGTGACGGCCGCCCTGGCCAAGGCCGGCTGGGAGACCGGGGACCTGGACTTCCTGGAGATCAACGAGGCCTTTGGCGCGGTCGTCGCCCAGTCCCTCAAGGACCTGGACTACCCGCTGGAGAAGACCAACATCCACGGCGGTGGCATCTCGCTGGGCCACCCGATCGGCTGCTCCGGGGCCCGCGTCCTCGTGACCGCAGCCCACGAGCTCAACCGCCGCGGCAGCGGCAAGGCAGCCGTCTCCCTGTGCGGTGGTGGCGGCCAGGGCGATGCGCTGCTGATCTGGAAGTAACGCCTTAGTGGGGGCTGGGCTGGTATCGGCCAGCCCAGGGGAGGGGAGCCCGCCCAGCTAACCCAAGCTAGCCCAGGAAGAGCACGATCCCTGCCATGATCGGCAGGGAGATCGCCGTGGACACCACCCCGGTGTCCCGGGCCAGCACCTGCTGAGTCTGGAAGCGCTGCGCATAGGTGAACACGTTCTGCCCCGTCGGCAGCGCCCCCATCAGCACCATCGCCAGCAGCAGCTCCCCGCTCGCACCGAAGACCAGCGTGCCGACCAAGAAGGCGAGCGTGGGGTGCAGCACCGTCTTCAACAGGGAAGCCACGAGCACCGACTTGCGCGGGCTGATCCCCGGCTGCAGCACCTTAACCTCGGCCATGGACATGCCGAAGACCACCAGCGCCACGGCGACCATGGACTGGGCGATCAGATCGATCGGGTCCGCGATCAGCGCCGGCAGTTCGAAGCCGAAGCGGGTGTTCATCCAGGCCAGGATCATGCCGACAAAAGCCGAAATCAGCAGGGGAGACTTAAACAGCGCCGAGGCCACCGCCGGCGCCAGCCGGGGACGCGATGCGTCCGACTGCGCACCCGAGCCGCGTTCCTCGGCGATATCCAGCAACAGCACCGCGGTGGGGGCGTAGAGACCCACCTGGAAGAGGATCACCGGCAGCGTGAGCGTCGGGTCGTCTAGCAGATAGGTGGCCAGCGGGATGCCCAGGTTGGAGCCATTGCAGTAGCTGGCTGCGAGCATCCCGATGAGGGATTCCTTGGCGGTGCGGCGGGCGATCCAGTAGAAGAGCGCGAAGCTCGTGAATCCGGTCAGCAGACTGCTGATCGCCACCACCGCGAGGTTGGGGCCGAAGATCTGCCCGAGATCCGCATGGCTCATGAAACGCAGCAGGGTGGCGGGCAGTGCGATCCAGAACACGTACATGTTCAGCGGATAGAGAGCCTTGGGGCCCAGGAGCTGCGTGCGGCCAATGACGTAGCCGAGCCCGATGATGAGGACGACGACGCCGAAGCCGGTGAGCACATTGAGCATGGCTCCTATTGAACCACCCGCCCGCCCCGGAGCGACCGCGAGGGGTGTGGCCAAGCAAGGGGAGGCGGGTGGGCGGACGGTGAGTGGGCACAAGAAACCCCGCCGGGCTGCTGCCACGGCGGGGAATTCGGAGGGGAGTGGGGGGCTTAGAGCGCCTTCACCACGTAGGCCTTGGCCCACTTATCCGTGTGGGACTGGTTGTACGGGTCACGGGAGATGCCCACGGCGTAGACAATCATGTAGATGAATCCGAGGAAGGGCAGGATGCTCAACAGCCCCTGGATGAGGTAGAAGCTATTGCGCTTCAGGGATTGGCCAAAACTAAGCTGCCCACCCTCGAAGTTCACCACTCGCTGGCCGGTGGCCAGCTTGCCCAGGGAGCCCTTCATGCCGCTGGACTCCATCGCCGCGCGGTAGACGAACCACAGCACGAAGGAGAGCAGTGAGGCGATCCCAACGCCCATCGGCATGTCGACATTGATGCCGTTGGCGGTGTTAAGGAACCAGTCGACGATCTCCTGCTGGGAGGACAGCATCAGGAAAATTGGTGCGCTGGCAACGTTGACCACGATTCCGTCGATGATGAGGCTCAGCAGGCGAATCCATGGGCCCGGACGAGACGGCGCCAGGGGAGCGGTGCCCACCGAGGCCTCGTAGTCCGGCATGCTGGGGAAACCACCGGCGGCAGCGGAGCGCTCATCGCCCATCGGCACGCCGTAGCTATCGGCCCCATAGCCCTGGCTGGCAGGGGAGTCGTTAAACGCGTCCCCCGCGTCGGGCTGGGTGTACCCGCTACCATAAGACCCGTCACCAGAAGCAGCCCCGTTGTATCCACTATTCGGCGTCGATCCGCCGTAGCCACCGTTGTCCGGGGTTCCTCCGTGATAGGGATTGTTGTCATAGGGGTTCGTCATCACAGGGCCTTTCGCTCATCGTTTAGCCCCCGCGTCGGTGTGTGCGTGAAGGGCATTGTCCACGAATATAGTTACCCACTATCCAGGCTGCACGGCTGCACCCTCGGAAGTGCACGGGGGAGCCCCTAAAGAAACGCGAGAAGTTTACGCCCGCGTTCGCCCGGGTCTAGAGTGAAAAGGCGTAAAACAGCCACGCAACGGTGCTCCGCGGGCCGGTGCGCCCAGCGCTGCTAAGGCTTTGAAAGGAACAAGCTACGCCCATGACCCACCGAATCGGTTTCGACCGCGAGAAGTACATCCAGCTCCAGTCCGAGCACATCAACGAGCGGCGCGAGCAGATCGGTGGGAAGCTCTACCTCGAAATGGGCGGCAAGCTCTTCGACGATTATCACGCCTCCCGCGTCTTGCCCGGCTTCACGCCAGATAACAAGATCGCGATGCTGGAGAACATCAAGGAAGACGTCGAGATCGTCGTCTGCCTCAACGCCCGCGATCTGGAGCGTGGCAAGGTCCGCGCCGACCTCTCCATTCCGTACGAGGAGGACGCCCTCCGCCTCGTTGACGTCTTCCGCGACCGCGGTTTCCTGGTCAACAACGTGGTGCTGACCCAGCTGGAAGACAGCAACCACATGGCCGTCGCCTTCGCCGAGCGCCTGGAACGCCTCGGCCTTAACGTCGCCCGCCACCGGGTAATCCCCGGCTACCCGACGAACACGGAGCTCGTGGTCTCCGACGGTGGCTTCGGACTTAACGACTACGTGGAAACCTCCCGCGACCTCGTCGTCGTCACCGCACCCGGGCCAGGGTCCGGCAAGCTTGCCACCTGCCTCTCGCAGGTCTACCACGAGTTCCGCCGCGGGGTCCCCGCCGGCTACGCGAAGTTCGAGACCTTCCCGATCTGGAACCTCCCGCTGGAGCACCCGGTCAACCTCGCCTACGAGGCCGCGACCGCGGACCTGGACGACATCAACGTCATCGACCCCTTCCACCTGCAGGCCTACGGCACGCAGGCGACGAGCTACAACCGCGACGTCGAGGTCTTCCCACTGCTAAAAACCTTGCTGGAGAAGCTCTACGGGCACTCGCCGTATCAGTCGCCGACGGACATGGGCGTGAACATGGTGGGCAAGTGCATCTCTGACGACGAGCTGTGCCGCGAGGCCGCGAAGCAGGAGATCGTGCGCCGCTACTACAAGGCGCTCGTCGAGGAGCGCCGGGAGGATACGGACGATACCGTCTCCTCGCGCGTGGCGATCGTCATGAGCAAGGTCGGTGCGAGCATCAAGGACCGCCGCGTCGTGGCCGCCGCCAATGAGGTGGAGGAGCGCACCGGCCAGCCGGGCAGCGCCCTGGAGCTAGCGGATGGCACGATTATCACCGGCAAGACCAGCGAGCTGCTGGGCTGCTCCGCGGCGATGCTGCTCAATGCGCTGAAGCACCTCGCGGGCCTGGACGACGAGATCCACCTGCTCTCGCCGAAGTCCATCGAGCCGATCCAGACACTCAAGGTCGACCACCTGGGCTCCCAGAACCCGCGCCTGCACACCGACGAGGTGCTCATCGCCCTCTCCGTGTCCGCCGCCGAATCCGAGGACGCCCGGGCCGCGCTGAAGCAGCTGAAGAACCTCGCGGGCTGCGACGTCCACACCACCACGATCCTGGGCTCGGTGGACGAGGGCATCTTCCGCAACCTCGGAGTGCTGGTGACCTCCGAGCCGAAGTACTGGCGCAAGGCCCTCTACCGCAAGCGCTAAGCACTAGCTGATGTTGATGCCGGAAGTGCCCTCCGGGCCCTTCCTTTGCGTTCCTGACCCAATAGCATAGTCAGCGAAAAGAAGACCCGCCCTGGCATAAAGCCTGGGCGGGTCTTCTTTGTCTACGTAACGTCTACCTGCCGGTTCTTAACGGCTGTTGAAAGGCAGGAGAGCCATCTCGCGGGCATTCTTGATCGCGGTAGCAACCTCACGCTGCTGCTGCGGGGTCAGGCCCGTGACGCGGCGAGAGCGGATCTTGCCACGGTCGGAGATGAACTTACGCAGGAGAGCGTAGTTCTTGTAGTCAACCTGCTCGATGCCTTCGGCCTTGAGCGGGTTCTTCTTGGGGCGGCGGGACTGCTCCATCCGCGCCCGCTTCATGTTGTTGCGCTTCATTTAAAGAGCCTCCCTAATTACCAGCTGGACTTACGAACGCCCGGCAGCTCACCGCGGTGAGCCATCTCGCGGACGCGGACACGGGACAGGCCGAACTTGCGGAGGTAGCCACGTGGGCGACCGTCGGCGGCGTCACGGTTGCGGACGCGAACAGGGGAGGCGTCGCGCGGCTGACGGTTCAGCTCGAACTGTGCCTCGATGCGATCCTCGTCGCTGGTGTTCGGGTTCTTGATGATCTTCTTGAGCTCAGCGCGACGCTCCGCATAGCGGGCGACGATTTCCTTGCGCTGCTCGTTCTTCGCGATCATGGACTTCTTAGCCATAAATTATCGCTCCTCGCGGAATTCGACGTGCTTGCGGGCAACCGGGTCGTACTTCTTCAGAGTGATGCGATCCGGGTTGTTGCGCTTGTTCTTACGGGTGACATAGGTGTAACCGGTGCCAGCCGTGGACTTGAGCTTGATGATTGGACGAATATCGTTACGAGCCATTTTTAGATCTTCTCCCCACGAGCGCGAATCTTGGCAACGACGGACTCGATGCCATCACGGTCAATGGTCTTCAGGCCCTTCGGAGAGACCGTCAACGTGATCGTGCGGCCCTCAGAAGGCAGGTAGAACTTGCGACGCTGAACATTCGGGTTCCAGCGGCGGCTCGTGTGTCGGTGAGAGTGGGAAACCTGCTTGCCGAAACCCGGCTTGCGGCCCGTCACCTGGCAATATGCCGACATGGGTTTTCTCCTTCCACCATGCACAACACAACGAAAAATGCAGGCTCCCCGGTGGGTAGACAGTCCGCTAGGAAGCGCGAAATACGCTGTATGCACGGTGATGACGTTTACATAGACAACAGCAGAGGACGATTATACAGCTCAGGTGGAAAAGCGCCTAATCTTGTCCAGTCGGGACTGGTGCTTGTGCGGCGCCCGGTCAATTATGTCCACCGGTCGAAATGCGATAGACTTTTGCGGTCGTACGTGCTGCCATCGTGGCATCTCGAACGTGAAGACAATGTTTCGCCCCGACTCGGGCACGACCCGCGCTGTCATGTGTGGGACCGACCCGATGTGATCAACCTAAGGGAAGAAGTATGAAGAAGGATATCCACCCGGATTACCACCCAGTGGTATTCAAGGATTCTGCTACCGGTAAGCAGTTCCTGACCCGCTCCACCGCCACCTCTGACCGCACGGTCGAGTGGGAGGATGGCAACGAGTACCCGCTGATCGTCGTCGACATCACCAGCGAGTCCCACCCGTTCTGGACCGGCGCACAGCGCGTCATGGACACCGCAGGTCGCGTCGAGAAGTTCCAGCGCCGCTACGGTGGCATGGCTCGCCGCAAGAAGAAGACCCAGTAAGGCTCGAGGAGGGTAGAAGAAAATGGCAGTACCAAAGTTTAAGAAGTCCCGCGCCAACACCCGCGCCCGCCGTTCCCAGTGGAAGGCGGATAACGTCGATCTTCAGACTCAGAAGATCAACGGCCAGGAGGTGCAGATCCCTCGCCGCCTGGTGAAGGCTGCTCAGCTCGGCCTGATCGACCTGGACTAGTTCCGGTCAGCCGGTTTTACCGGCCCAATGCCCGCACCTGGATCGCAGGTCGCGGGCATTTTTTCTGCCGCCGCACAACCGGGGAAGTACCTAAAACTTGCGTTCGAGATGTAGAAGAATCCTAACCTGCGGGTGCAAGCAACCTAAACAGGTGCTGAGCTTTAACACAAACCCGCGCCGAGAGGGCACAATAGCTATATGAAGATTCTCGTTGTGGACGATGACCCGGCTGTACGTGAGTCGCTGCGCCGTTCCCTGATTTTCAATGGGTACGCCGTCGTGCTCGCCGCGGACGGGGAGGAAGCGCTGGATAAAGTTCAGTCCGAGCGTCCCGACATGGCGATCCTCGACGTCATGATGCCGAAGCTCGACGGGCTCGAAGTGTGCCGCGAGCTGCGTTCCCAGGGCGATGACATCCCAATCCTCCTGCTCACGGCCCGCGACTCCGTCTCGGAGCGCGTCGCCGGGCTGGATGCCGGCGCGGACGACTACCTCACCAAGCCCTTTGCGCTCGAGGAGCTTCTGGCTCGCACCCGCTCCCTCGTCCGTCGCGCCGCACGCCCGGCGGCGGTGGACACCCAGCAGACCGAGATCCTGAAGTTCGAGGACCTCGAACTAGATCCCGCGACCCGCGACGTCACGCGCGGCAGCCGCCAGATCAGCCTGACCCGCACCGAGTTCGCGCTGCTGGAGCTGCTGCTGCGAAACCCCCGCAAGGTGCTCTCTCGCACGACGATCCTCGAGGACGTGTGGGGCTATGACTTCCCGACCTCCGGCAATGCCCTGGAGGTCTACATCGGCTACCTGCGTCGCAAGACCGAGGCCGACGGCGAGCCACGCCTGATCCAGACGGTTCGCGGCGTGGGCTACGTCCTGCGCGAGACTGCCCCATGAGTTTGAGGCGGCTCTCCCCGGAACCCCGGGGTCGTGCCTCCCGCTCGGCGACGGGGGAGCGCACCGCGGGCGAGAATGTCGACCACGGCATGCTCCTCGAACCGGAACGTGCCGCCGAGCTGACCAAACGCCCCCGGTGGCGCCGCTTTTTGGACGGCACGCTGGGCAGCATCAAACAGCGGTTGACCATCCTGGCCTCCCTGGTCATCATCTTCTCGATCGCCACCGTTACCTTCGCGGCCTACGCCACGGTGTCCCAGATTTTGTGGCGCACCAGCGATAGCCTGCTGCGCTCCCAGGCGCAGAGCATCATCGAGATGCCACCCGAGAAGATCCCAGGTGGTGTTCAGGAGGAGAATTACGAGCCGGCCTTCGAGCGCATCTCGAACACCCTAAGTTTTATTGTCGTGCCCGAGACCTATACCGGAATCGCCGCGCCCGTCGCGAAGTTCGAACCCGTCCTGGAGGACGCCGAGATCTCGGTCATCCGGGGCGAGCACCCACATTCTTACCGCTCCGATGGCGACGACCGTTACTTTGCAGTCGCCGCACCCGACGGCCGCGTCGTCGTCCTCGTTTCTGACGCCTCGTCGACGCAGCGGGCGTTGGATTCGCTGGCGCTCATCCTGACCATGATCGGTATCTGCGGGGCGCTCGGCGCGATCGTGCTGGTCACCGCCGTGGTGAGCACGGGACTGCGACCCATCGACCGCCTCCGGCGGGCCACGGACCGAGTGACGGAGACGGATGAGCTTCGTCAGCTCGTTGTTTTCTCCAATGACGAGGTCGGCACCCTCACCCAGTCCTTCAACAACATGATGCTGGCCCTGCAGACCTCCCGAGAAAAGCAGAAGGAGCTCGTGGCAGATGCCTCCCACGAGCTGAAGACGCCGCTGACCTCCCTGCGGACCAATATCGAGCTGTTGCTGCTCGCGACGCGCGAGGACTCCCCGGGTATTTCCGAGGCGGACCGCCGGGAGATCGAACGTGATGTGCTCAGCCAGTTGGACGAGATGAGTGCGCTGATTAAGGACCTGGTGGACCTCGCCCGTGAGGATGGTCCCGTCCTCAGCGACCAGGAGGTCGACCTCAACGACTGCATTCGCGTTGGTGTGGCGAAGGTGCAGCGGCGCCGCCCGGACGTCATTTTTGAGATCCGCGCCGAACCCTGGGTCGCCCAGGGGGATCCGCTCAGCCTGAAGCGGGCGCTGCTAAACCTGCTGGACAACGCAGCTAAGTGGTCTCCGCAGGGCGGCACCGTGCGAGTGTGGATGCAACCCATCCCGCCGGCGGCCTCGGGTCTTCCTGCCGGGGCGCAGGGCGGTGAGGGATACGAGGAGGCTGTGGAAATTCGAGTCGCAGACTCGGGGCCGGGTATCCCAACCAATGACCGGGCAAAGGTCTTCGATCGCTTCTACCGCTCGATCAGTTCTCGCTCGATGCCGGGTTCTGGCCTGGGGCTTTCCATCGTGAAGCAGGCTGTGGTGAATCACGGCGGGGCGATCATCGCTGATGAATCTGACGACGGTGGCGCGCTGATGCGGGTTGTGTTGCCCGCCCGCCGTGGAACTCCCAGCGAAAAATAGGGCTGCGTCCCAGTATTTTTTAGAAGGGAAGTGGAGGATGGTTCCTATGGATAAAAATGGTGAGAATCTGAATAGCGGTAACGGTGTCGGCGGCAATGGCGCCAGCGGTGGCGGGGGAGAGCATTATCCGCAGGCGTCGGACTTTGGGCCATTCGGGCACAATGGCAACACCCGCCGCGGCGAGGCTGGGGCGCAGTATGGCCCCGGGGGCTGGGCGGGCGAGGCTCAGGACAGTCAGCGTGCCCAGTGGGGCCAGTCGCACACCGGCTATACCCAGACCCATCAGACCCAGACTCACCAGGCCCAGGCCAGCCAGGGCGCGCAGGTTCCACAGCGCCCGCAGGCGCTGCCGCACGAACCGGGCTACCCGCCCCAGGCAGGGCCAGGCGAGCCGGGCGAGGGCCCGCTGAACGCGCCGCCGAAGGAGAAGAAGCGCTGGTCCACCGGTGCGGTCGCGGCCCTCATGGTGGGTGCGGTGGTTCTCGCCTCCGGCACGACCTTCGCCCTGACCTCCATGCAGGGAACCAACAGCACCCGCTCCGTGAACACCCTCGACTCTGCGCCTACCGGCAACGAAGACACCAGCAGTAGCCGACTGGAGGAGTCCGGGACCATCGCCCAGGTCGCGGATAAGGTCACCCGCTCGGTGGTGCAGATCCAAGTGCAGACCGCCCGTGGCGGGGAGGAGGGGTCCGGATCCATCTTCACCAACGACGGGATGATCCTCACCAATAACCACGTCGTCGGTGCCGCCGCCAAGGGTGGTGCGAAGATGCAGGTGATCACCGCCGATGGTCGCGTGCTGCCAGCTAAGTTCATCGCCGCTGACCCGCAGACCGATATCGCCGTCATCAAGGCGGAAGGCGCCGATAACCTGCAACCCATGGCGATGGGGGACTCCAACGCCATCAATGTTGGCGAGACGGTCGCCGCGATCGGCTCCCCGCTGGGCCTGAACTCCACCGTGACCTCCGGCATCGTCTCCGCCAAGGACCGCCCCGTCCAGGCAGCCGGCGAGGACGGCGGCGAGGGCTCCCTCATCGACGCCATCCAGACCGACGCCGCCATCAACCCCGGAAACTCCGGCGGCGCGCTCGTGAACCTCAAGGGCGAGCTCGTGGGCATCCCCACCGTCATCGCGACCCTGGGTGGAGGGGGTACCTCCGGCTCCATCGGCCTGGGCTTCGCCATCCCGTCCAACCAGGCGGTGCGCATCGCCAAGCAGCTGATCGATAACGGCAAGGCCGCCCACCCGATGATCGGCGCGCAGATCAACACCGCCAGCCGCTACGTGGGAGCCGAGGTCATGGAAGTTAGCCCCGGCAGCCCCGCAGAAAAGGCTGGTTTGAAGAAGGGGGACGTGGTGCGCAAGGTCGACGACCGACTCATCGACACCGGCGTGGGGCTCATCGCCGCCATCCGTTCCCACGAAGTCGGGGACACCGTGAAGCTCACCGTCCTGCCTGGGGGACGTGGACCGGAAAAGCAGCTCGACGTCACCCTCGGCACCGAGCCCGAAACCCAGGAGTAGACACGCACGGGGGAGGGGTGAAAATAAAACCTCATTAGGGGTTTTAAAAATCCTCTCCCGCGTTAAAGTTAAAGCGACCCACCTGCCGTGAAGGAGTAAAAGCGTTGACGCTAAACCGGAATGAAGCCCACGAGCTCGGTGTCCGAAACCCGATCGTGGACGACATCGACCACAGTCAGCTAGACCGGCTGGACGCCGCCATTCCGGAGCCAGACGATAGCTTCCTCCACAGCCTTGACCAGAGCCTCGATGCGCAGGCCGCCGCCAAGCGCGCAGCCGCCGAGGCCGTGCCCACCCGCCACGCGCTTGTCGTGCTGATCGGGGAGGACCGCGCTGGCCAGGGCGGCAGTGGCGAGCTCGTTGCCGAACTGCTCGCAGAGGACCGCTTCATCGTCGATGCGGTTGTCAACGTCGCCGAGCGCAAGAGCGAGATCCGCCACGCCATCGAAACCGGCGTGGTGGGCGGCGCAGACCTCGTCATCACCATCGGCGGTACCGGCTTCGGTCCCCGTGACCGCGCCCCCGAGGCCACCCGCAAGCTGCTGGATCGCCGCATCCCGGGCATCGCGGAGGCGATCCGCAGCTCCGGGCTGGCCGCCAATAACAAGGATGCCGCTCTCTCCCGTGGCCTCGCCGGCATCTCCGGGTCCACCGTGGTCGTGAACATCGCCGGCAGCCGAGGCGCAATTCGCGACGGCATGGCCACGCTCGGCCCGCTGGTCAACCACGTGCTCGACGAGCTCGGCGTCTAAATGGCCCGCCGCGCACCACGCGGGCTCGCCAGCCTTGCTAAGGCCCGCAGCGCCCGGAACGCCGCCGGGCGGGTGAAAGATCCCAAGGCCGCGGGGCGGGGCGTCGGTAAAGAAAAGAACCCGGCCGAGCACGGCGGGTTCGATAAAGAGTTCTGGATAGAACAACGCCCGCCCCACTGGGGGCGGGCGAAGAACTAGTTCGACGAGCGTAGAGCTGGAATACGGCTGAGCGAATTGCTCAGGGGGACTTACTCAGCGTGACGGCCGGTCGGATCGTCGTCGTTAGCGACGGACGGGTCGACCTTCTTGGTGGAGACACCGTTCTGCTGCTGCAGCAGGTCGCGGATCTCGGCCAGCAGCTCGGTCTCGGTTGCAGCTGCCTCCTCGGTGGAGATGCCCTTGCGGCGAGCGTTCATCTCGGCCAGCTTGTTCATCGGCATGATGAGGATGAAGTAGACCACGGCCGCGATGATCAGGAAGTTGATCGCAGCGGTGATGACGGCGCCGAAGTCAATGAAGGTGGCCGGGTTGCCCTCGCGGATGTGGAAGCCCAGGCCGAACTCCGGGGAGCCGCCCAGCGCAGCGATCAGCGGGTTGACGATCTTGTCAGTGAAAGCGGTGACGATAGCGGTGAACGCGGAACCGACAACGACGGCCACTGCGAGCTCAACCACGTTGCCGCGCATCAGGAATTCCTTGAATCCAGACAGCATGAAAAATCCCCTTCTTAAAAGTATAAAAGACTGAATTTATTATACCGATGAGCTGGGAAAATGATAGACCCCGTTCGGGGTGATTCCGGTGGCGACCGCGAGGTCGTGCGGGGCTGCGGGAACGCAAACACGCAGCTCCGGGTCGTCCACCACGGCCCAGATCGCTTGCAACCGGGGTGCAGGGAACGGTGTGCCGACCCCCGGGATCGTGACCGGATTCACAGCCGGAGCCACGGTGGGGGCGGCGTTGGCGTTTGATACCTCCACATTCTCGGACGGATGCGAGGCATCGCCCGCCACGAAGTCGGCGAGCGTGCGGTCGTAGAATCCGCCGCCCTGGCCCAGCCGGGTGCCGTCAGAGCCCAGGGCGAGGGCGGGAAGGACGGCGACGTCCGCGTTATCGACCAGTTCTCCTAGGTTTTCGCCCGTGGGCTCCAGGATCCCCATCGAGTTCGCCACCAGGCCCGCCGCGCCAGTGAACGTCCGCCATTCCAACCGGCGTGGGTGGTGCTTAACGACCGGCAGGATCACCTCATAGCCCGCATCCCGCAGGGCTTGCGGCAGGTCTGCGCCTCCGGGCTCGCCCGGCAGCGCGCTGAACGCGGCCACTACCGGCCGGGAGCCGGGGAACCGCTGTTCCAGAGCTGCCACCAGATGGTGTTGGATGGCGCGGTCGCGCTGGGCGCGCTCCGCTGCCGGAACCTGCTTGCGGGTGTATCGGATTTCGGCGCGCAGATCAGCCTTCGCAGCGCGGGTTTCTTCGGGGTTGTGGGGCATGGTCTCCTTCGCTGCTTTTTGCTCTCTATTCGGGTGGGGTGGCGGTGGCGGAATTCTCAACGGATCTTTTCCGGCCCGCACCGGGTGTAAGTCCAGCATTTTGGCCTAGCTGGGCGGTACGATGCACCTCATGACTTCCAATGAGCTTCGCACAGTTGTGGTCCCCGCCGCAGGACTGGGGACGCGCTTCCTGCCTGCGACGAAGACGGTGCCCAAGGAATTGCTCCCCGTGGTCGACACTCCCGGGATCGAGCTTATCGCCAAGGAGGCCGCCCAGGCTGGTGCTGAGCGCCTGGCGATCATCACCGCCCCGAAGAAGCAGGGCATCATGGCCCACTTCCGCACTGATGCTGAACTCGAGGCCACCCTCGAAGCTCGCGGTAAGGAGGACCAGCTCGCGAAGGTTCGCGCCACCGACGGCCTGATCGACGTGGCCGCCATCGAGCAGCCGGAGCCGCTCGGCCTTGGTCATGCCATCGGCCTGGCCGAATCTCACCTCGCTGAGGACGAGGAGTGCTTCGCCGTCATGCTGCCGGATGACCTCGTCCTGCCTTACGGGATCATGGAGACCATGCTGGAGGTGCGCCAGCGCTATGGTGGCTCCGTCCTGTGTGCAGTCGAGGTGCCGGAGGAGGACGTCTCCAAGTACGGTGTCTTCGATATCGCCGCCGACTCCGATGACCCGCAGGTCAAGAAGGTCAACGGCATGGTCGAGAAGCCGGACCTCGAAGACGCCCCGTCGAACTTCGCGGCCACCGGCCGCTACCTGCTGGACCGGCAGGTCTTCGAGGCCCTGTCCCGCACCAAGCCGGGCAAGGGTGGGGAAATCCAGATCACCGATGCCATCGAGCTGATGATCTCCGAGGGGCACCCGGTGCACATCGTCGTCCACCAGGGCAAGCGCCACGACCTCGGCAACCCAGGCGGCTACATCCGCGCGTGCGTGGACATGGCTCTCGAGGATGAGACCTACGGGGAGTCCCTGAAGCAGTGGCTCGAGCAGCGACTCGGGGAGTAGCCCCATGCGCAGCGTTGAGGAACAGCTAGCGATCATCTCCGCGGCGGCGGTCACGCCGGAACCGGTGCGCATCTCCATTTCTGAGGCGCTCGGTCTGCGCTGCGCGGAGCAGATCGAGGGGGACCGGGCGGTACCCGGCTTCAACCAGGCCGCCATCGACGGCTACGCGGTGCGCGCCGTGGACGTCCGCGAGCCCGCCGACGGCGAGCTGCCCACCCTCCCGGTCGTCGGTGAGGTCACCGCAGGTTCGAGCCGTCCCGTTCGGCTGCAGCCGCGCCAGACCGTGCGCGTCCACGCCGGGGCGCCGATCCCGACGCTCGCCGATGCTGTTCTTCCGCTTGACTGGGTGGAGGTCGACGGCCGCCACGTGGAACCGCTACGCACCGTGAACTCGGGGGAGTTCGTCCACCGCCTCGGTTCCGACGTCCAGCCGGGCGACGTCGTCGTCGAGCAGGGCGCAGTGCTCGGCGCGGCCCAGGTGGGCTTGCTCGCAGCCATCGGCCGCTCCAAGGTGCTGGTCTACCCACGCCCGCGACTGAGCGTGCTCGCCTTCGGCCCCGAGCTCGTCGACATCGACCGCGACCCGGGCCTGGGGCAGATCCACGACGCCAACTCCTACGCCCTAGCTGCCGCCGCCAAGGAGGCAGGCGCTGAAGCGCACCGCATGGGAATCCTCGCTGGCGAGCCCCGCCGCATCAAGGAGGTTCTCGAAGCCCAGTTGATGCGCAGCGAGGTGCTCGTCATCACCGGCGCGATCGGTGGGGAAGGCAGCGACCAGCTGCGCGAGATCCTGGGCGAGCTTGGGCCGATGGAAACCACCCGCATTGCGATGCACCCGGGCTCCATCCTTGGCTTCGGCACCCTCGGCGCCGACCAGGTGCCGACCTTCCTGCTGCCGGCCAACCCCTCCGCAGCGCTCGTGGCCTTCGAAGTGCTGGTCCGCCCGCTGATCCAGATCATCCGCGGCCAGCGCCAGGCCACCCGCAGGGTGGTTCGGGCCCGCACCATCGCCGCGATCGACTCGGCGCCGCGTCGCCGCGGCTTCATCCGCGGCCAGCTGATGCGCGACCGGGAGACCCGCGAGTTTCTCGTGGACCCGCTCGGCGCGGTCGGCGGCGGGGAACCGACCCACCTGCTCGGCAGCTATGGCCAGGCCAACTGCCTGATTACCGTGCCTGCGGAAGAGACGCACGTCGCGCCGGGGCAGTTCGTCGACGTCCTCTTCCTGACCAACCGCTCCTAGCCGCGGGGAACTCACCGGGGAGCGGCGGACGTGGAGCTCGATAGGCGCCTGGCCAGGGGCAACGGGGCGCGGTGGCGGGTGCCTACCGTGTGGTTGCCGCAGGCGCGCCAGCGACCGGGCGCCGTTGCTGACTCCGCCACGGAGTTGCCGGTGCGCCTGCGGGAGCTGCGCCGCTCCGACGGTGCGGCCTGGCGCGCCTTCCGCATCGCCGATGAACACCTCCTGCGCCCCGTCGAGCCGACCGTGGCCACCTCCTGGGAGGAGGCGCACTCGCCGAAAATGTGGCGCCGGACCTACCGGGGACTCAAGTTCGCGGAGCGTCAGGGGGTAGCGATGTCGCTGGCGATCGAGGTAGCCGGCGAGTTTGCGGGCCAGCTCACGCTCGGCAACATGCAATACGGCACGATCGGTAATTGCTGGATCGGCTACTGGGTGTATTCCCGCTGGCAGGGCCGTGGGGTGGCTACCGCCGCCGTCGCCTTGGGTACCGACCTGGCGATGCTGGGGCTTGGCCTGCACCGGGTGGAGGCCACCGTCATGGAGGACAACCCCGCCTCCCGCCGCGTGCTGGAGAACACCGGGTACCGGGTCGAGGGGCGGCTGCAGCGCAACCTACACATCGACGGGCAGTGGACGGACCACCTGCTGGTCGCCCAGACAGTCGAGGAGCTCGGCCCCGGAATCACCCATCGGCTCGCGAACCAGGGACGTTTCCGGGTCGACTAGGCCTCAGGCAAAACTTCCGCGTTTTGGCTCGCCGCGCGGCGTGGCAGGAAGCGAAGCACCCAGGTTGCCGATACCTTGGAAGGTATTGTTGCTGGCCTTGCCGCCATCCTCCGGCAGGGCTAGTTCACCCGCTGGGTACACCCCAGAGGTCCAAACCGCTGTCTAGCTTTTAGGAGCATAAGTGTCCGGCTCCCTTCTGTTGATCCTCGCAGTATGGCTGCTGCTGATGGCGCCGTTGTTGCTGCGCAAGCAGTCTCCGGTGCGCCGCACGTCGCGGGGCATGTCCGAGACCCGAATTCTGCACGAAGGCGGTGCCAAGCGTTCCCGCCGTCCGCGCCGTCTGCTTCCCGCTGAGGGGCACTACATGTCCTCGGATGAGGACGTGGACGCGGACATCGATTTCGTCGAGGCGGAACCGGAGTACGTCCTTTTCGATGAGGACGTCGACGCCCGCGACGAGGAGCGTTCCAGCGAACATGCCGACATCGCCGATGGCGTGGAGACAGTGGACGCAGAGGTCGACGAGGACCACACCGACGTCGCCGAGGACGCCGCGGACGAGACCACCAACCTGGAGACCCTGGAGGGCGAGATCGTCGACGCCGACGCCGAGGACCTGGACGGCGAGGAGCACGTGGCGGACGCCCAGCGTCGCACCGTCCCGGCCGAGGTGCCGGCCATGAGCACCGAGTCCGTCACGGTCGACGCGGAGCTGGCCGACGACGCAGCAGACACGATGGCTCACGAGGACGCGAAGCACGAGGACGCCGGTGCGGACACGCCGGCGACCCTGCGCGTGGCCGAGGCGGAGCAGGCAGACACTGCGGACGCGGACACCGAGGACGCATTGGAGGAGCAGCCAGCGCTGCGTAACATCCCGACCGCCTACTTCCGCGGCGGGGACCTGCACGTGGACGCAGGGGTCTGTGAGGAGGACGAGGCTGCCGAGGCCGAGTCGCCGCTGGCCGAGGCCGAGGAGGAGAGCTTCGAGCTGTCCGAGGAGGACATGGAATTCATCGCCTCCCGCCGGGGCCGTGGAGTCTACGACCCGGTCGCATCCCAGCAGCTCTACAATCGCCGCCTGCAGCGCCGCAAGCAGGTGCTCGGCGTGCTCGCCGGGCTGACCGCGATCGCCCTGATCGCCAGCCTCATCGTCGGTGGCAAGCTGTGGATCGCTTTCCTCGTGACGGCTGCGCTCACCGGCGTGTACCTGTTCAACCTGCGCCGCCAGGCGATCGAGGAGGCCAAGCTGCGCCGTCGCCGTCTCGCACGGATGCGCCGCGCTCGCCTGGGTGTGCGCAACCTGGAGGACGCCGAGCTCGGCGTTCCGGACCGTCTGCTGCGGCCGGGCGCGATCGTCGTCGAAACGGACGAAGCGGACCCGGAGCTGGAGAACCTGGCCTACGCCAACGGCGGGGACTTCTTCGACGACGGCTTCGACGACTACCCGGGCGAGGACGCGGACCTGGACTACTGGGACGGTCCGCACGACCGCACCCACATCCGCGCGGTCTAAGGCGTACGCGCAGAACACGGCGGATAGTCAACGATGCTGGAACACCAGGTCGCCCGCGACGGCGCCTTGCTGCTGATCCGCGCCGTGTTGGGCACCATCTTCATCGCCCACGGCTGGCAGAAACTCTTCATCCAGAAGCTTGGGGGAGACTCCGGAGTGATCGCGGAGTTTTCCCACCAGGGGATCCCGCAGCCCGAGCTCTCCGCTTGGCTGGCCACCGGGCTGGAGCTCATCGGGGGAGCCCTCCTGGTCGTGGGCCTACTGGCGCCGCTGATGGCTGGCCTGCTGATCTTGCACATGATCGCCGCGATGTACCTGGTGCACTGGTCCCAGGGGCTCTTCGCCGCCGATAACGGCATCGAGCTGCCGCTGGTGCTGTGCGCGGGGCTGCTGGCGATCGTGGTCTTCGGTTCCGGGCGGGCCAGCCTGGACCGGGCATTCTCCCGCTTCGGGTGAGCCGTCGGGTGAGCGGGGTGGAAGGGGCTAGCGCCGCCTCTGCTTGGCAGCACGAGGCTTTTAGGGGAGCATAAGGTCTGTGGAATGCGCAGAAGTTCGGGCAGCGCTCTCGGCGCGGCTAGACGGCGAGGACGCCGCGGTGCCGGGAGAGATCGTGGACGCCCACGTGGCTCAGTGTGAGGAGTGCCAGGCGTGGTACGCGCAGGTGACCGCGATCGGGCGCGACCTGCGGCTGCGGGCCAACCCGCCCGCGCCGACCCAGGGGGCTGGTGCGGATCTCGCGGCCAAGGTGCTGCAGGTGGCCGAGGAAACCCCCGAGGTTGGTGGCGACATTCGTCGGCGGCAGCTGCCGTTGCTGGGGGCCCGCATCGCGCTGGCGGTGCTTGCGGTCGTCTATTTCCTCTGGGCGATCCTGCTGTTTGCTGGCTCGACCGCGGGTACCGCGGATCCCGCGCAGCTCTACGAGGCCATCCGGCCGGGGGAGGGGCCGCAGGCGGGGGCTGCGGACCCGGAGCTCGCGAAATACATGATTGATGCGGCCATCAGCCGCTTCGCCTTGGGCGCGGGCCTAGCTTGGGCATCCTGGGCGCCTCGCGCTGCCGGCGGGCTGCTGCCCGTCTACCTGGGGATGTGGGCCTTCGGCGGGGGCTTCGCCACCCGAGACATCATCATGGGGCTGGCGGGTGGCACCGGGGTCGATCCGGCACTCATCGGCAACCTCGCCATTCACCTCGCTGCGGTGATCGCGCTGGTGACCTGCTGGCTCTCCCGGCACCATACGATCCGGCCGCTGCGTGATTCCTGGCACGTGCTCTCAGCCAAGCCGATGAACTTTTCCGCGGTGGATGCCGAGGAGCATTCTCGCTACTATCCCGGCGATCATCGCCGCCACTAGCCGACCGATTGCCCTAGTTCCAGGAAGCCCTAGTGCCAGGAAGCCCTAGTGCCAGGAAGGCAGCCACATGCGGGCTGCCCACTCGGCGGGGCTCAGCGGCATGGCCGTGTACAGCGGCAGGAAGAAGAGGAAATTCCACACCGCAAAGCCCAGGTAGGCCACGACCAGTACCAGGCCGGCGTGGGCCTGTAACCATGCCACCGGGCGGTGCGTGCTGCCGGGCGCCATGCGCCACCCCAAGACACGGCCGCAGATCAGCGCCAGGCCGATGATGAGGAAGGGCGCGAGGTTCAGCGCATAGAAGAGGTACATCTGGCGGTCGGTGTTCAGCAGCCACGGCAGGAATCCTGCGGCGAAACCCACGACCGGCACGACCCACACCAGATCCCGGAACCGGGCCAGGCGGTAGCAACCATAGACCAGCACCAGCACGGTGGGGAACCAGATCGCCGGCGTGCCAACCAGTAGCTCCACGGTGCGGGTGCCGTCCTCGTGGCTGGGGTTGTAGTACATCAGCCCGCGGGTGGAGGCCAGCCAGGACCAGGGCTTCGACTCCCACGGGTGGTTGTGACCATTCGAATTGGTCAGCTCCGAGTGAAAGCGCAGCACCGACAGGTGGTAGTAGAGGAAGTTCAGGACAGAATCCGGCAGGAATCCCAGCGGGGATTCGGCCAGCGCGGTGGCGTCCTCGACGAGGCCAGATTCCACCGCGTGCCGGTACACGGAGGTCTCGCTGCCGAACCACGCCCGCCAGGACAGCAGGTAGCAGCACACCGGGATGATGACGACCGCGAAGAAGTGCGGCGGGGCGTCCCGAAGCAGCGCACCCAGCAGCGGGCGGCGCACGCCATAACGCCAGCGACGGTGCGCATCCAGGGCCACGAGGACCACGCCGAAGAAGGCCATGTAGTAGAGCCCGGACCACTTGATCGCCAGCGTGCCACCGAGCGCGATGCCGGCGGCGAAGCGCCACCAGCGGAAGCCCGGCCGCGGCCCAGCCGGGAAGTCCCCGATTCGGCCCTCACGAAACACGGCCCGGTAGCGGCGCTCCATCTCCTCGTGGTCGCGGACCAGGAAGTACACCGCGGCCACCAGGAAGAGCGTTTGGAAGTGATCCAGCATTCCGGAACGGCTGGTCAGCAGCAGAATGCCATCGGAGAGGGCGAGCACGCCGGCCAGCAAGCCGACCAGATCCGAGCGGGATATTCGCCGGGCGATGCCCGCGATCAGGCAGACCACCGCCACGCCCGCTAGCGCGGAGCACACCCGCCAGCCGAAGGGGGTGTAGCCAAAGACCCCCATTCCGGCGGCCATGATTTCTTTGGCCAGCGGCGGGTGCACGACCAGCCCATAGCCGGGGTTATCCTCGATGCCTCCCAGCACCAGGTGGTCCCAGCCGCGCAGGATCTGCCAGGCCTGGGGGACGTAGTGCTTTTCGTCGAAGACCGGGGTACCGCCGTCAGTGGGGGAGCCCAGATTGACCATCCGAAGGAGGGCAGCGAAGGCGGCCAGCAGAAGCTGAATGAGAGCCCAACGGCGTTGGTTCATCCGCTGCTTCGGCTGGCCCACGCGGGGCTCGGCTGGCCCGGTGGCCGGCGCCGGGGAGGTCTTCGTTGTCACAGGGAAAGCTTATCCGATGTGGATTTTGCTTTAAGCGGTGCCATGCTGGTGGCATGAGCTCCGCACCGACGCACTCCCGCACCATTGACGCCCCAGCCCCGGACTTCGGCCACCTGTGGGAACAGGCCTGCGCCAATCCGCCGCTGCCGGACGGTGGCATCATCCTCGCGGCCACGCCCCTGGGCAACCCGCAGGATGCGTCGATCCGGTTGCTCCACGCCCTGGCCACCGCAGACGTGATCGCGGCGGAGGATACCCGCCGCAGCCGGGCGCTCGCCGACGCGCTGGGGGTCAGCATCCGTGGCAAGGTGCTCTCCAATTTCGACCACAACGAGGATCACCGCGCCGAGGAGCTCGTCGAAGCCGCGGCCACCGGCCAGCGGGTGCTGGTCATCACGGACGCGGGCATGCCCTCCGTGTCGGACCCGGGTTTTCCTGCCGTCGTCGCAGCCCACCGGCGCGGCGTCCCGGTGACCTGCCTGCCGGGTCCGTCCGCTGTGCCGACGGCACTGGCGCTCTCCGGGATCGGGGTCGGTCACTTCCGCTTCCTGGGTTTTGCGCCGAGGAAGGACGGCCAGCGTCGCCAGTTTTTCGACGCCGCCCGCAGTGGAGACGAGGCCGTCTGTTTCTTCGAATCACCCCACCGGTTGGCCTCGACGCTCGGGATTGCCGCCGAGGTGCTGGGGCCGGAGCGTTCGGCGGCTGTGTGCCGGGAGCTCACCAAGACCTTCGAGGAGGTCAAGGCGGGCACGCTCGGCCAGCTCGCCGAGTGGGCGGAGGCCGGGGTCAAGGGGGAGATCACCGTCGTCATCGAGGCGACCGCCGCCACGGCGGAGGTCGCGGCCGAAGACGTCGTGGGCGAGGTCGAGGAATTGGTATCCCAGGGGCAGCGGCTGAAGGCCGCCGCCGGGGAGGTGGCTGCCTCCCACGGTCTCGGAAAGCGGGATGTTTACGAGGCGGTACTGGCCGCCCGGGCGGAAAAATAGGCCACAACCTGCGCATCAAAGCGAATTTGTTATCAGATTGTTATCTCTTGGTGGGGAAGAGCGCCCTGAACAGCGCTATAACAATTCTGGCAGCCACCTAGAAAACCGCTGTGAGCCCGTTGCGAGCTCGATAACGGCGCCGAAAACTAGCAAAACGCAAAAATCCCACGCACAGTGGGGCAATGAGCAATTCTGAGAACACCCTTGACCAGCTGAAGGAAGGCAGTATCTCGCCGCAAGAGGCCCAAGACGCCGCGCGGCTGAGTGAACCCGCGGATAGTGCCGCGGCCAAGGACGAGCGCGCAGGCATCGACTGGGTCGTCACCGGCCCCGCCGCCGCGCTCGTCCTCGCCGTGGTGGCCTGGGGGCTCGTGGGTTCCGAGTCCTTCGCCAACTTCGCCAGCCAGGCGCTGGACTACGTCGTCGTCGACTGGGGTTGGCTGTTCGTCCTCGCCTCGACCGTGTTCGTCTTCTTCGTGCTCTTCGTGGCCTTCTCGAAGTTCGGCCACATCAAGCTCGGCAAGGATGATGAACAGCCGGAGTTCTCAACATTCTCCTGGGTTGCGATGATGTTCGCCGCCGGCATGGGCATCGGCCTGATGTTCTACGGCACCACCGAGCCGCTGACCCACTTCCGCACCGGCGTACCGGGCCGCCCGGAGGGCAACGTGGGCGAGGCCTTCGCCTCCACGCTCTTCCACTGGGGTCTGCACCCATGGTCGCTGTACGCCATCGTCGGCCTGGCCATCGCCTACGGCACGTTCCGTCTGGGCCGCAAGCAGCTGCTGAGCTCCGCGTTCATCCCGCTGATCGGCCACCGCCTGGCCGAGGGCTGGCTCGGTAAGCTCATCGACATCCTGGCTATTTTCGCCACCGTCTTCGGCACCGCCGCCTCCCTGGGTATTGGTGCTCGCCAGATCGCCTCGGGCATGGAAATCGTCGACTGGGTCGATAACCCCGGCAACACCCTGATCGTTGGCATCATCGTCGTGCTCGGCATCGCCTTCCTGATCTCCGCCGCATCCGGCGTGGGCAAGGGCATTCAGTGGATCTCGAATACGAACATGGTGCTGGCATCGATCATCGCCCTGTTTGTCCTCATTGTCGGCCCGACCGTCGTCATCATGAACATGGTCCCGACGACGCTGGGCAACTACCTGCAGGACTTCTTCGCCATGGCCTCCCGCACCGCCCAGTCCTCCGAGGACGCCGGTGACTGGCTGTCTAGCTGGACCATTTTCTACTGGGCATGGTGGGGCTCCTGGTCCCCGTTCGTGGGCATGTTCCTGGCTCGTATTTCCCGCGGCCGTACCGTCCGCGAGTTCATCATGGTGATCCTGCTCGTCCCGACCTCCGTGACGATCCTGTGGTTCTCCATCTTCGGCGGCACCGCGATCCACCTCGAGGAGACCGGCAAGTCCATCTGGGGCGACGGTGATGCCACCAAGATGCTGTTCAACCTGCTGTACGAGTACCCATTCGGCGCGGGTGTGTCCATCATTGCGATGCTGCTGCTTGGCACCTTCTTCATCACCTCGGCGGACTCCGCCTCCACGGTGATGGGCAGCATGTCTCAGCGCGGCCGCCTCGTCGCATCCCCGATCGTCACCGTCCTGTGGGGTGTTCTCACCTGCGCCATCGCGGTGATCATGCTGACCACGGGTGATGCGGACTCGCTGGATAACCTGCAGAACATCACGATTATCGCGGCCTCCCCATTCGTGTTCATCATCATCGCCCTGATGTTCGCCGTGGTGAAGGCCCTGGGCGACGACCCGCTCTACCTGGATCAGAAGAATCAGCGGAGGATGGTGCTGCGCGTCGCCCGCGAATACCGGGAACGCGAAAACCGCGAGATCGTGAAGCGGGCACGCCGCATGAAGAGCCGCCGCGAGGACGTCACCGCCACGACGGCGGACACTGCGCCCCACGCCGCCGCCACGGCAGACGCCGAAGCTGCGGTCGAGGACTCCGCAGGTGCGCAGAGCTACGCCTCCGAGGACCTCGACGGTCTGGAGACGATGAGCGTCTACGACGGCGAGAAGGTCGTTGAGGTTGTCGACGCCGAAGATGTCGCCGACTACATCAACAATCGCAACGACGAGGACGCCGACGGGCGCAGCTAAGCCCCACGCGGTCCTTCGCGGAACCCAACCCCACCTACCCGGTCGGAACTTGCCCCGGGAGGTGGGGCTTTGTTCGCGCAGCAGGCACGGATCTAATAGGGTTTAAGGCATGTCAAAGCGCGTACTCACCTCTGTTGCCTGGCCCTATGCCAACGGCCCCCGTCATATCGGCCATGTCGCCGGCTTCGGCGTCCCGTCCGACGTTTTTGCCCGTTATCAGCGAATGATCGGCAACGACGTGCTGATGGTCTCCGGCACGGATGAGCACGGCACCCCGCTGCTGGTGCAGGCGGATAAGGAAAACACCACGGTCCGCGAGCTCGCGGACCGCTACAACCGCATCATCGTCGAGGACCTCGTGGGACTGGGACTGTCCTACGACCTCTTCACCCGCACCACCACCCGCAACCACTACGCGATTGTCCAGGAGCTGTTCCGCGGGCTCAACGACAACGGCTACATGCTCAAGCAGACCACCCGTGGTGCCGTGAGCCCGTCCACTGGTCGCACCCTGCCGGACCGCTACATCGAGGGCACCTGCCCGCTGTGTGGCGCCACCGACGCCCGCGGCGACCAGTGCGATAACTGCGGCAACCAGCTGGACCCGGCCGACCTGATCGACCCGCGCTCCAAGATCAACGGCGAGACTCCGGAGTTCGTCGACACCGAGCACTTCATGCTCGACCTGCCCGCCCTGGCCGAGGCGCTGGAGGAGTGGCTGAAGGGACGCGATGACTGGCGTCCGAACGTCCTGAAGTTCTCCCTGAACCTGTTGAAGGACATCCGTCCCCGCGCGATGAGCCGAGACATCGACTGGGGCGTGCCCGTCCCGATCGAGGGCTGGCAGGATAACAACGCCAAGAAGCTCTACGTCTGGTTCGACGCGGTCGTCGGCTACCTCTCCGCATCCATCGAGTGGGCTTGGCGCACCGGCGACCCGGAGGCCTGGCGTAAGTGGTGGAACGACCCGGAGGCCGTGTCCTACTACTTCATGGGCAAGGACAACATCACCTTCCACTCCCAGATCTGGCCAGGCGAGATGCTCGGTTACGCCGGCAAGGGGAGCAAGGGCGGTGAGCTGGGCGAGCTGGGTGAGCTGAACCTGCCGACCGAGGTTGTCTCCTCCGAGTTTCTGACCATGTCCGGCTCCAAGTTCTCCTCCTCCAAGGGGGTCGTGATCTACGTCCGCGACTTCCTCAAGGAGTTCGGTCCTGACGCGCTGCGCTACTTCATCGCCGTCGCAGGCCCCGAGAACACGGACACAGACTTCACTTGGGATGAGTTCGTTCGCCGCATCAACTCGGAGCTGGCTAACGAGTGGGGCAACCTGGTCAACCGCACGGTGTCCATGGCGCACAAGAACTTCGGCGAGATCCCGACCCCGGGCGAGTATACCGCCGAGGATCAGGAGCTGCTGGACGAGGCCAAGAAGGCCTTCGACATCGTCGGCGACGCGCTGAAGCTCTCCAAGTTCAAGGCAGGCATGACCGAGGCCATGCGCATTGCAGCGCGGGCCAACCAGTACATCGCAGCCCAGGAGCCGTGGAAGCTGGCGAAGGACGAGACCCAGCGCGAGCGCCTGGCTACCGTCCTGTACGTTGCCCTGCAGGTTGTCGCGGACGTCAACACCCTGATGACCCCGTACCTGCCCTTCTCCGCCCAGAAGGTCTTCGAGACTCTCGGTGGCGAGGGCATCTGGGCGGCCCAGCCGGAGATCGTCGAAGTCAAGGATGAGTCCCCCTACACCCCGGTCGGAGTTGGCCTGCCGGAGGAGGGGAGTAGCTACCCGGTCATCATGGGTAACTACACCGAGCAGAAGGCTATCTGGCAGCGCACCGAGCTTGCCCCGGGCACCGCGCTGAGCAAGCCGAAGCCGCTGTTCCAGAAGCTGGACCCGGAGCTGGCGGAGACCGGCCCGGAGTGGGCACCGGTCGTCAAGGACTAGTCACCCGGTAGCGTGGGGACCATGTCTAAGAAGAAACGCCCCACGCCTGTCCTGCCGGAGAGCATCGGAGCTCTCTTCGATTCCCACACCCACCTGGCCTCCACCATCGCCAAGGGGGCGCAGGAAGGGCAGGATCGCCGTGCTGCCACCGCAGAGCTGGTCGCCCGCGCCGGGCAGGCCGGGGTTGAGCGGATCTGCACCGTCGGTGATGGGCTGGCCGAGACCGAGCTGGCGCTGGAAGCAGCGCAGCAGTTCGACAACGTCTGGGCCGCCTGCGCGATCCATCCCACCCGCGCCGACGAGCTGGATGAGGCAGCCAAAACCAGCCTCATCGAGATGGCCGCCAACGAGCGTTGTGTGGCGATCGGGGAGACCGGCCTGGACGCGTATTGGATCAAGCACGACGACACCACGCCCTCGCTCGAGGTACAGGAAGCCGCGCTGCGCTGGCACATCGACCTTGCGGTCAGCGCGCGCAAGCCGCTGATGATCCACAACCGCGAGGCGGACGAGGATCTGATGCGCATCCTCGCGGATGCCCCGCAGCCCACCGACGTGATCCTGCACTGCTTCTCCTCTCCGCTGGACGTGGCCCGCGAGGCCATCGATCGCGGCTACGTTCTCTCCTTCGCGGGCAATGCGACCTTCAAGCGCAATGAGGAGCTCCGGGAGGCTGCGCGCCTGGCCCCGGCCGAGCAGATCCTCGTGGAGACGGACGCTCCCTATATGACGCCCGAGCCCTTCCGTGGTGCGCGCAACGAACCCGGGTTCGTGGGATACACAGCCCGGGTGCTCGCGGAGGCGCGCGGCCAGTCGCCGGCCGAATTCGCGGAACTGGCGTGGGCGAATGCCAACCGCGTCTTCGGCCTCCCTGGTTAAGGGCGAGCCAAGCCACGTTATCTTCAGGTCGGGCTCCCCGGATCAGGGCGAGTCAAACCCCGTTATCTTCCTACGCGACCCAGGGAACCGCAGGCGCGTCCGGCGCTTACGGTCCTGGTGCGCAAGCGTGCTGCCGTTGCGCGTGTGACGGCCTGTTATTGCTGTTACAGTGCGCATTCCCCGACCTGGGGTGATTTTGCCCACGTCTCTGGATTCTCCTGGCTTTAACTTCATCGTTATCGTATTGTGATAAAGGTTCAGCCCCGCTGGGGGCGAAGCGATCACAAGAAAATCGAGAGGTTTCGAGTGTCTCCTAAGAAGAAGTCCAGCCTGCACCGCATCAACAACACCAACTCCACGCCACTGCGCCTGGCCACCGGCGGCATGCTGGCGACCCTGGTTGTTGGCGGTGGCGTCGCCGCGGCGGCGCACAAGAACATCACGCTGGACGTCAACGGCGAAATCATCGAGGCCAGCTCCGTCACCGGCAACGTCGGCGACATCCTGGAGAAGAACGGCGTCGAGGTCAACGCCAAGGACCTCGTCAGCCCGGCACCGTCCGAGTCCGTCTCCAACAACGACACCATCAAGGTGCGCTCCGCCAAGCAGGTCGCTCTGATCATCGACGGTAAGCGCGAGAACGTCGACACCACCTCCGTCACCGTCGAGGAGATGCTGCGCCAGGTCGGCAAGTACGACGAGATCGCCACCGGCTCCCTCTCCGCCGGTATGAACACCAAGATCCCGGCTGAGGGCATGGATCTGGACGTCACCACGTCCAAGTACTTCACCCTCAACGACGGCGGCAAGCAGGGCCGCATGAAGCTGCCGGCCCGCACCGTCGGCGGTATTTTCGAGCTGCGCGGCACCCCGCTGGGCAAGGACGACATCGTCACCCCGTCCGCAGACACTCCGCTGCGTGAGGGCATGCACATCGACGTCGTCCGCGTCTCCAAGAAGGATCACACCTTCGAGCGCGCTGTGAGCGCACCGGAGCGCGAGATCGAGGATGCCAACCTGCCAGAGGGCGAGCGCAAGGTCGTCAAGGAGGGCAAGGACGGCAAGGAGCGCGTCAAGCTGCTGGTCACCCGCCACAACGGCAAGGTCACCGACCGCAAGGTTCTGGAGCGCGAGGAGCTCGAGGCCCCGGTTGAGGCAGTGGTGAAGGTCGGCACCAAGCCGAAGAAGCCGGCTGGCCCGGATGCCCCCGCAGTCGCGAACGGTTCCGTGTGGGACGAGCTCGCGCAGTGTGAGGCGACCGGCGACTGGTCCATCAATACCGGCAACGGATTCTCCGGTGGCCTGCAGTTCACCCCGTCCACCTGGGCTGGCTTCGGTGGCACCGAGTACGCTCCGGCAGCCCACATGGCCACCCGCGAGCAGCAGATCGCCGTGGCAGAGCGCGTCCAGGCCGCGCAGGGCTGGGGCGCTTGGCCTGCCTGCACCGCGAAGATGGGCCTGCGCTAAAGCCCAGCGTTCGCAGAACACGAGCACTCACCGGCAGCCGTAGCGGGGAAGCATTTTCGCCCGCTACGCTGCCGGTCGTTTATATTCGAAGGCGTGAATGATGACGTGCGTGCCCAGGATGCCCCGGCGCTAGACGGGGGAGTATCGCTGCTCGGGCCGGTGGAGATCCGCCAGCTCGCTGAGGAGCTGGGGGTTAACCCCACCAAGAAGCTCGGCCAGAACTTCGTCCACGACCCAAATACGGTTCGTAAGATCCTGCACGCCGCGGATGTCGGCCCGCAGGACCACGTGATCGAGGTTGGCCCCGGGTTGGGCTCCCTGACGTTGGCGCTGCTGGGCGCGGTGGGGGAGGTCACCGCCGTCGAGATCGACCCGCTGTTGGCAGGACGGCTGCCGCGCACCGTCGCCGAGCAGGCCGCTCCGGTCGCCGATAAGCTCCACCTCATCCTCCGCGACGCCCTCCAGGTCACCGCCGCTGATTGGGCTGAGCAGGGGCTGGCGGCGCCCACCGCGCTGGTGGCGAACCTGCCCTATAACGTCTCCGTCCCGGTGCTGCTTCACCTGCTGGAGCAGTTCCCCACGATCAGTCGGGTGCTCGTGATGGTGCAGCTGGAGGTCGCGGACCGGCTGGCCGCCAAGCCGGGCAGCAAGATTTACGGGGTGCCCAGCGTGAAGGCCCGTTACTACGGCGATACCTTCCGCGCCGCGACGATCGGCAAGAACGTCTTCTGGCCCGCCCCGAAGGTGGACTCCGGGTTGGTGCGCATCGACCGCTGGGGTGTGGGGGACAAGCCGGCCGCCCCGTGGGCCGAAGCCGTCGCTGCCTCGGGATTCGCGGAAGAGGCCGTGCGCCGGGAGACCTTCGCCCTGGCCGACGCGGCCTTCCTGCAGCGGCGCAAGACCCTGCGCGCCGCCCTCTCCGGGCACTTCGGTGGTGGACAGCAGGCCGAGGACGTCTTGCGTGCAGCGGGCATCGACCCGAAGCAGCGGGGGGAGAAACTCGGCGCCGAGGAATTCGTGGCGCTTGCCCTGGCCAGCCTCGTAAGCAAGGAGGGGGAGCAGTGAGCACGCAGCGCCCCGGTGACGAGCACGGAGACACCCCGCGCATCAGCGTGGCCGCCACCGCGCACGGCAAGATCAACCTTCACCTGGCAGTCGGCGACGTCCGGCCGGACGGCTACCACGAGCTGGAAACCATCTTCCAGTCCGTGAGCCTTAAGGAGACCGTGACCCTCACCGCGGTTCCGCGCGGAGAGGAACCCGAGCTCACGGTCGCGGGACCGGATGCCCACCTCGTGCCGCGCGACCCCAGCAACCTCGCCTGGCGGGCCGTCGAGCTCATCCGCGACCTGTGGTGCGAGCGCGCAGGCCTGCTGGAAGACCCCGCGGCCGACCCGGCGACCCGCGCGCCGTCGGTGAGCATCCACATCGATAAGAATGTGCCCGTGGCCGGCGGGATGGCCGGTGGCTCCGCGGACGCCGCAGCCGCCCTCGTCGCCGCCGTGGAGTTTTACTTCGGCCGCCAGCCCCTGCCATATCCGACCCCGCGCAAGGCTGTGGTGCCCAGCCAGGCGGAGCTGCTGGCACTCGCCGGCACCCTGGGCGCCGACGTGCCCTTCTGCGTGCTCGGCGGCACCGCGCTCGGCACCGCCCGCGGGGACGAGCTGATCAGCATCATGTCTCAGGGGCCCTACCACTGGGCGATTGCCACCGATAAGCGCGGGCTGTCCACCCCGGAGGTCTTCGCGCAGCTGGACCGCCAGCGGGAGGCCGCGCGCACCGGCAACCGGCCGGATGTCCGCGCCCAAGGCACCGAGGAGTTGATGCGCGCGCTGGTGACCGGCGACCCCCATCAGCTCGCTCCGCTGCTGGTCAACGACCTGCAGGCGCCCGCGATCAGCCTACTGCCGAGCCTGCGGCAAACGCTGGCGGTGGCCAAGGAGGCCGGCGCGCTCGCTGCCATCGTCTCCGGCTCCGGGCCATCCATCGCCATGCTGTGCGAGGACGAGGCCAGCGCCGTGGAGGTCGCCACCGCCGTATCCGTGGCGGGCAAGGCCAGCGCCACGGTCGTGACTAGTTCGCCCGCGCCGGGGGCGCGCGTAGTCCGCAGCTAGCCTGGAAAACACAAGAAAAACAGCACAAAAGAAATTAAAGGAGAGCGAAAACCCACCGTGGTGAACCTCATCAACCTGGAAAACGTCGAGAAGTCCTATGGCCTGAAAACCCTGCTGGACAAGGTCAGCCTCGGAGTCAACGAGGGCGACCGCATCGGCGTCGTGGGCCTCAACGGTGGCGGCAAGTCCACCCTCCTGAAGGTGATTTCCAAGCAAGTGCCTGCCGACGCGGGGCGGGTGTCCCATAACAACGATCTCCGCCTGGCGATGGTCACCCAGGACGTCCTCCGGGAATGCCTCACCGACCCGGAGAAGAAGGAACTCACGGTCGGGCAGGCTGTCCTCGACCCGCTGGGCATGGAGACCTACGAGTGGGCCTCCCAGTCGAAGGTGCGCCGCGTGCTGCACGGCCTGGGCATCGTGGAACTCGGCCTCGACACCCCGGTGTCGCAGCTCTCCGGCGGTGAGCGCCGCCGCACCGGACTGGCCGCCGCACTGATTCAAGACCTCGACCTGCTCATCCTTGACGAGCCCACCAACCACCTCGACGTCGAGGGCGTGCAGTGGCTGGCCGAGCACATTCTGGCCCGCAACACCGCGCTGCTCGTCGTCACCCACGACCGTTGGTTCCTCGACACAGTCGCCACCTACACCTGGGAGGTCCACGACGGGAAGGTGGACGTCTACGAGGGCGGCTACAACGACTGGACATTCGCCCGCGCCGAGCGCACCCGCCAGGCCAACGCCGCCGAACAGCGCCGCCAGAACCTCGCCCGCCGCGAGCTCGCCTGGCTGCGCCGCGGGGCACCCGCCCGCACCTCCAAGCCGCGCTACCGCATCGAGGCCGCCGAGGCCATCATCGCGGACGTCCCGCCGCTGCGCGACAGCGTGGAGCTGATGAGCTTCGCCGTCCGCCGCCAGGGCAAAAAGGTCATCGACCTGGAGGACGCCAGCATCAGCACGCCGGACGGCCGGCGCCTCATCGAACACCTCACCTGGCGTCTGGGGCCCGGCGAGCGCATCGGTCTGGTGGGCGTCAACGGCTCCGGCAAGACCACCCTGCTGCGCACCCTGGCAGGCGACTACCCGCTGGACTCAGGCAAGCGCATCGAGGGCAAGACCGTGCGCATCGGTTGGCTCCGCCAGGAGCTCGACGACCTGGACCCGGAGCGCCGACTGCTGGACACCGTCACGGACGTGGCCAGCTACGTGACGATCGGGGACAAGGAGATCTCCGCCTCCCAGCTGGCCGAGCGGCTGGGCTTCAGCCCGAAGCGGCAGCGCACCCCGGTCAAGGACCTCTCGGGTGGCGAGCGCCGCCGCCTGCAGCTGACCCGCGTGCTCATGAGCGAACCCAACGTGCTGCTGCTCGACGAGCCCACCAACGACCTGGACATCGACACCCTCCAGGAACTGGAGACGCTGCTGGACAACTGGGCCGGCACCCTCGTGGTCATCTCCCACGACCGCTACCTCATCGAAAGGCTCTGCGACTCCACCTGGGCGCTCTTCGGCGACGGGGAGCTGACAAACCTCCCCGGCGGGATCGAGCAGTACCTCACGCTGCGCGCCGAGCAGGCCAAGGCTTTAGGCACGGATGAAAACTCCATGAACCTGGGAGTCCAGGGCGGCGACGTCGAGAAGACAGAAAAGAAGGAAACCAGCGGCCTGAGCGCGCAGGAGGACCGCGAGCTGCGCAAGCAGATGAACGCCGCGGAGCGGAAGATGGCGAAGCTGGCCGAGAAGATCGCGGGGCTCGAGGAGGAGATGGCCGCGGCCGCCGAGGCCATGGACCACGAGAAACTCGCCGAGCTCAACGAGACGCTGCAGGCGGCCAAGGACGAGCACGAGGAGCTCGAGATGGAGTGGCTGGAGGCCGCGGAGCGCCGCGAAAACGCCTAGCCGGGTGCGGAAAATAAAAACCTGGCGAGGGTCGCGGCTGCATGGCTAGCATGGGAGCATGATTCTCATTAACGTTCGATTCAAGCCCCTGGACGAGCACGTCGAGAACTTCCGCGAGCACGTCGCGGAGTTCACCGAGGCCACCCGCAAGGAGCCGGGTTGCCTGTGGTTCGACTGGTTCCGCAACACGGACGACCCGAGCGAGTACATCCTCATCGAGGCCTTCGAGGACGACGCTGCGGAGGCACACGTGAACTCCGAGCACTTTAAGAAGGCCACGGAGCTCTTCCCGACGATCCTCAAGGAGACCCCGCAGATCATCAACACGCTGATCCCGGGGAAGACCGAGTGGGACCGCATGGCGGAGTTCCAGGTCGACTAACAATTTCTGTGGCGGCGCGCCGGGCACCCCGGCCCGTCGCCACAGGTATATCTAGCGAAGAAAAGATCAATAAAGGGTGGGTATCGTGACGCAGTTTATTTCCACAGTGGTTGAAGGCCGGACGGGAATCATCGAACTCGACCGTCCGAAGGCGCTGAACTCCCTCAATCAGGAGATGATCACGGGGATCCGCGAGGCCGTGGACGGTTGGTTGGACGACGCCGCCGTCGAGCAGATCCTCATCCGTTCCAGCAGCGAGCGGGCGTTCTGTGCCGGGGGCGACGTCCGGTCCGTGGCTGAAGACGACGCCGCCGGTTTCCACCAGTCCGGTGACGAGTTCTTCGAGGAGGAGTACGGGCTGAATCGCCGCCTGGCCACCTACCCGAAGCCCATCGTCGCCATCTGGCAGGGCGTGGTGATGGGTGGCGGCTTCGGGATCTCCGCCCACGGCTCCCACCGCGTCGCCGGGCCCAAGGTGCTGGCTGCGATGCCGGAGGCGGCCATCGCTTTCGTTCCGGACGTCGGCATGACCCACCGCCTGAACAACCTCACGCCCCCGGAGGGCTACGCGGAGCAGCTCCCGGAGGCCGGGGCGCTGGCCGTGTTCCTCGGAACCACCGGGTGGCGGATGAATAGCGCCGACCTGCTGGCCACTGGGCTGGCAACGCACTTCGCGCCCGATCCGCAGGCCTTTGGCGATGCGGTGGGGGCGAAGGGGCTGGCCCGCGCGCTGCGGGAGGATGCTCAGGAACCGGCCACGGCGCTCGCCGACAGCGTGGCGGGTGAGCCATCTACGCTCATCGCGAATGCGCAGCTGATCAGCGAAATCTTCGGTGGGGAGTCCTGGCTGGAGATCGAACAGGCGCTCGCTGCAGCCAGCGCCCCGGACGAGGCGGGGGAGAAGTTCCTCGCAGATGTTCGCGCGGCGGTGAAGAACGCCAACCCGACCAGCCTGGTGGCGATCACCGAGATCATGCGGCACGCTCGCCACACGGATCTGGCCACCGCGCTGCGCAACGAGTTTGCGGTGGGAGCTGCCCTGCGGCGCGAGCCCAATTTCCCGGAGGGTATCCGGGCAGTGCTGGTGGATAAGGATCAGTCTCCCCACTTCGAGCCCGCGGCTGCCGCCGACGTGGACCCAGCCGTGTGGCGGGAGATGCTGGAGTCTTAACCCGGCTTAGTTGGCGCCGAAACCACGCTCCAGGCGGTCGAAGCCGGTGTCGAGGATGTCCTCGAGCACCTCTTCACCGGCGTAGCCAGGGTTATTGGCGATCTCGGTGGCCGCGTTGACCATCGCCGTCACCGAGTTGATCAGCAGGTGGATCTCCACGAGGCTGAGCGCGCCATCGCAGTAGCGGTGCACCGCGTGGGTCAGGCTGCCGAAAAGCTCGAGCAGCACGCCCGTACCCTCGCGATCCATCTGCACCGTCATGTGCTCACCCAGGGAGGACGCGAGGTTAATCGCGGGCAGCGGGTTGTCGCCCGAGGTCATGATCTCGTGGGTGATTTGGCGGAGCAGCTGCACCGGGGTTAGCCCTGGCTCGGTCCGATCGATCCACTCGGCGATCTGGTGCACGTAGGTCTCGATGAAGTACAAGAACGCCGCGTCACGGTTGGGGAAGTAGTTGTGGAAGGTGCGGGAGGACACCCGGGCGCGCCGGGTGATCGCCCGGATGCTGGCGCCGTCGGAGCCCTCTTCGAGCATGAGCTCGGCCGCCGCACGGGCGAGGGCGTCACGGGTATCCGCCTTCTTCCGGTCCCGCAGGGTGCGTAGCTTCTTCGCAGCGCCATCGACGACCAATGGCCGCTGGCCCTCCGAGCCCCCGCCGAGGGGAGAGCGTGAGCTGTTCTGTACTGTGCTCAACTCGAACCACCTAAATGACTAGCTTCTTGCCCTTATGTGCGGGGCAAACCTTATCGGGATTTTCCCTGTCTGGTGCAAAACTACGTGAAATTCTGTTCATCAATGATAGCCGAATATGTAGCTGCCCTATGGAGTAAGGAAACTTTCATTGATTGCTGTTCGGTAACGGGGGTAGCTCATAGGGCTGCGGGGGCGGTGACTACGAGTGTTAGGGCGGGGAACACAGCCGTCAGGGAAGTTCGGCCATAGGGGTTCTAAAGGGTGTTCAAAATCACGAACTGCGGGCACCCGAGAATGCGCGTTGTCAGCTTGTTCCCAGTATTCTATTAACTATGAATAATGCCATCGCCTTTCAGGGACCGCACAACCCCCATCCGAAGAAGCTGAAGAAGAAGGCTTATGAAAAGGAGCTCAAGCGCCTGCAGGCTGAGCTCGTCGAGATGCAGCAGTGGGTCGTCGAGACCGGAGCCCGTGTCGTCATCGTCATGGAGGGGCGCGATGCCGCTGGTAAGGGATCGGCTATCAAGCGCATCACCCAGTACCTTAACCCGCGCTCCTGCCGCGTCGAGGCGCTGCCGGCGCCGACCGAGCGCGAGAAGGGCCAGTGGTACTTCCAGCGCTACGTTGAGAAGCTCCCCACCGCCGGTGAGATCGTGATCTTCGACCGCTCCTGGTACAACCGCGCTGGCGTGGAACGCGTCATGGGCTTCTGCACCACCGACGAGTACCGCCGCTTCCTGCACCAGGCCCCGATCTTCGAGCGTCTGCTCGTCGAGGACGGCATCATCCTGCGTAAGTACTGGTTCTCTGTCTCCGACGAGGAGCAGTACGCGCGCTTCACCTCTCGCCTCGAGGATCCGCTGCGCCGCTGGAAGCTCTCCCCGATGGACCTGCAGTCCATCACCCGTTGGGAGGATTACTCCCGCGCCAAGGACGCCATGTTCGTCCACACGGATATCCCCTCCGCCCCGTGGCACACGGTGGAGAGCGAGGACAAGAAGCGTTCCCGCGTGAACGTCATTGCCCACCTGCTGGATTCCATCCCTTATCACCGCATCGAGCGCGAGCTGCCGGAGATCCCGGAGCGACCGGTCTCCGAGTCCAACTACCAGCGCCCGCCGCGCGAGGAGTTCCGCTACGTGCCGGATTACGCCGCCAAGCTCGAGGTCGATGAAGAGCCCAAGGGCAAGGACTCCAAGAAGTCCTAAATTCCGCCGATGGGGTAGTGGGCGCGTTGTGCTAGTAGCCTAGGGCGTCATGCTGCATGCCGTTTCCTTCGCGCTGGTTGATTCGCTCAACGCGCTGCTCATCGGAGTCATCGTCGCCCTCGGCGTGATGCTGCCGCCCGCCGCGCCCTATCGGCGCATCGCCGCGCTTGTGGTGGGCGGGGACTGGCTCGGCGTGCTTGTTCTGTCTGTGGTGACCATGCTGGCGTTCGACGGGCTCGGCGACGCGGTGACCCGCGCGCTGGAGTCCCCGGTCTTCGCCATCGTGCTCATCGCTATCGGTGTTCTCACCCTTGTGCTGACGCTGCGCAGCAAACCAGGCGCCGAGCAGTCCCAGCTGCTCAACCGGATGGTAGGACCGCTGACTACCCCGTCCGCCGCGACCTTCGGCCTGGGCTTTCTGCTCGGCGTGATCCAATCCGCAACCTCAGCGCCCTTCTTTACGGGCCTGGCCTATCTTTCGGCCGGGGATTATTCCGCAGTCTTGCGCTACGTCGGGCTGATTTTCTACGCCAGCCTGGCGCTCAGCCTGCCCGCTGTGAGCGCCGTGTTCGTGGGCCTCGTGCGTGCTTACCCGAACGGTGCATTCGGCTCGGCGATGGCAGCCATGCGCGAGCGCAAGGCTACGATGGCCAAGGCTGCCGGCTACTTGGTCGCCGCCGTCCTCATTCTTTTCGGCGCCTCGCTGTTGCTCTAAATTTTTTTTGAGGACGTCAACGGCCCCGCTGCAGCAAAGCAGCGGGGCCGTTCGTGGTTCCGGCTGGGCAGCAGTCTTGCTGTCGCGCCCATGCCTCACCAGGGGTGGCTAGTCTGCGACCAGCGTCTCCAGGGTCAGGTCCGGGAATTCCTTCTCGATGAAGGCCAGCTTCCACTTATCGCCGAACAGGGCAATGAGCTCGCCGTCGCCGCGGGTGAAGATCTCCACGCCGCGCTGGCGTCCCAGCTGTGGGGCAGAGGCCTCGTCGGTGCGGCGGGCCACCGAATACGGCACCGGCTCGGTGACGGTCTCCACGTTGTACTCCGCGGCCATGCGCCCCTGCATCACTTCGAACTGCATCGGACCGACCGCGGCCATCACCGGGGCGGCGTCGCCGCGCAGGTCGTTGCGCAAGATCTGAACAACGCCCTCGGACTCCAGCTGCTCCAGAGCCTTGCGGAACTGCTTGTACTTGCCCAGGGACTTCGCGCGCAGCGTTTGGAAGTGCTCCGGGGCGAACTGCGGCATCGGCGGGAACTGCACCTTCTTGCTGGTGTAGATCGTATCGCCCGGTGCCAGCGCACCTGCGTTGACCAGGCCGATGATGTCGCCCGGATAGGCGGTCTCCACCGTCTCGCGGGTCCGGCCGAACATCGTCAGCGCGTGCTTGGAAGAGAAGCTGCGGCCCGACTGGGCGTGGGTGACCTGCATACCGCGCTCAAACTCGCCGGAGATGATCCTCATGAACGCCAGGCGGTCGCGGTGGTGGGCGTCCATGCCGGCCTGCACCTTGAACACCACGCCGGAGAAGTCATCCCCGGTATCGCGGAACTCCTGCACCGCGGCCGAGGCGCCGGACTGGGCGGCCAGCGCCTTCTCGTCGGATGCTCGGCCGGCGGGGGAGGGGGCCAGCGCGCACAGGGTGTCCAGGATCTGGTGCACGCCGAAGTTCAGCATCGCGGAGGCGAAGATCACCGGGGAAGTCACGCACTGCAGGAAGAGCTCCTGATCGTGCAGTGCGCCGTCGGCGGCCAGCAGCTCGGCCTCCTCGACGGCGGTCTCCCACGCATCCCCCTCGCGCTCCGCGGCTTCATCCGGGGTGTAGTGCTCCTCCGGCGCGATAGTCGAACCGCCGGCGGTGCGGGTGAAGTGGATGTACTCCTCCGCGTTGCCGTCCTCGTCGATACGGGCGAGTCCCCGGAAATCCCCGGCTTCACCGACCGGCCAGAACAGCGGGGTCGGCTGCAGGTCGATTTCGCTGACGATCTCCTCCACCAGGTCCAAGGCGTCCCGGCCCACCCGGTCCCACTTGTTAATCACCGTGACGATGGGCAGCCCACGGGCCTTACACACCCGGAACAGCTTCAACGTCTGCGGCTCCAGACCCTTACCGCCGTCGACGAGCATCACCGCGGCGTCCACGGCGGAGAGCACGCGGTAGGTGTCCTCCGAGAAGTCCGCGTGGCCCGGGGTATCCACCAGGTTGATGACGTAGGGCTCGCCCTCGTGCCCCTCCGGTGCGTAATCGAACTGCAGTGCCGAGGAACCGATCGAGATGCCGCGGTCCTTCTCCATCTCCATCCAGTCGGAGACGGTGGACTTGCGCCCCGCCTTGCCGTGCACCGCGCCGGCCTCCTGGATGACGTGGGCGTGCAGCGCCAGCGCCTCGGTGAGGGTGGACTTACCGGCGTCTGGGTGGGCGATGACGGCGAAGGTACGGCGTCGGGTGGCTTCAGCAGCAGCGTGGGCGTTCATGAGTACCCAGGGTAGCGCCCCACAAGCCCCCAGCCCGAATTCCTCCAGCCGCTGGGCAGGAGGCGGGGCCAGTGGGCTAAACTTTCACACCATGTCCAGCACTGACCCCCAGTACATCGCGATCGATACGGTCGTGCCCGCAGTACTTGGGATCGTGCTGATGATCTTGATCTGGGCGACCCTGCGCTCCATGCTGGTGCTCTCCTCGGAGAACCGGATGCTGGGGGTGCGCATCCCCCGGATTAAACGCCTCAACCCTGTTGTCTTGGCGGCGAAGTCCGACTTCAAGAAGGCCAACACCCGGGTGCTGCTGCTGTTCGCCATCGCGGTGCTGATCGCGCTGGCACAGGAGGCGCACCGCCTGGTGCTGTGGGGTTGCGTGGTGCTGCCCGTGCTCCAGATCTGCGCGGGCTTGTGGTTCTGGGCAAAGGGGCGCCGAGCCATCCGGCAGGAGCGCCGGCTCTCGCGATGGTGGGAGATCGGCGACGAGGACGCGGACTTCGCGGACGCGGAATCGGCCTCCGAGTCCGCCCGCCAGCAGTACGCCCACTATCAGCAGCAGCCCGGCATCGTGCCCCGCTCCTTTGACCAGCTGGTGTACCCGAAGTCCGCGGGCTGGTTGTTTATCCTCGCTTACGGTGTGGTGGTCGCCGCCGGTGTGGTGGTGTGGTGGAACACTGACGTGCACAGCGGCCGGGAACTGTGGCAGGTCTACCGCACCCCGTTCTGCGCGGCGCTGCTGGCCCTGGTGGCCTTCGTCGCTTCCTACTGGCTGAGCTTTTACAACCCTTCGGCTCCCGGTCAGCGCCGCGGCTCGGAGCTCATTGTGTGCATGGCAAGGCTGCAGCGGGGGATCGCGTTGTTGACGCTCATCGGCCTCATCGTGGTGAACGTGGGCGTGATCACACCAGTCGTTCCAGCGCTCTCCGATTACGCGGATATGCTGGGCATCCTGCGGGTCGCCGGTTGGGTGTGCGTCGCCGTCGTGGCCACTGTGGATATCCTCTGGCCTGCGCTGACGCTGTTGAGGCTGCGCCAGAAGGCGGCGGAGAGCCAACGCTCCTAACGCCCCGGGGGAACTGGCCACCTGGCCGGGGATGGCGGCGCCGCCGAGAGAAAAAAGGGGGCAACACTAGGGGTGGAATCCCACTTTCAATCCCAAGACAATTAGGGTTTAGGGTGGTTAATCTTTGCCCCTTTAATTTTTGGAGGTCTCATGTCCGCTTCTGCGTCCATCGACAAGCAGCAAGCTGATTGGAACGAGCGCGTCGCCCTGGCGGAAAAGATGATCCCGCTGCTCGGGCAGCTCCGCCGCGAAAAGAACGTCGTGACGTCCATCTTCGGTCGCCAGCTCATCAACGTTGCTGAGACCGACATTCTGAAGCAGCACCGCTTCGCACGTCGCATCACCAACAACGACCTGCCGATCGCGCACACCATGCCGATCCTCGAGCGCATCGCAGAGCTCGACCTGAACACCGTCGCTGCGGACCTCGGCGCCCTGGCCACCGCATTCGAGGACAAGGGGGGTGACTTCGGGGACACTGCAGCCATCGACGAGTTCCTCAAGGAGCAGTTCGCCGACGTCATCGGTACTCGCGGTGACACCCCGACCACCGACGTCGTCCTCTACGGATTCGGCCGCATCGGTCGCCTCCTGGCCCGCATCCTGCTCGCCCAGAGCTCCGAGAAGGCCGGCCCGCGCCTGCGCGCCATCGTCGTCCGTAAGAACTCCGAGGACGACCTGCAGAAGCGTGCCTCCCTGCTGCGCCGCGACTCCGTCCACGGCAGCTTCGACGGCACCATCTGGGTCGACGAGGAGAACAACGTCATCTGGGCCAACGGCACCCCGATCCAGGTCATCTACGCCAACAAGCCGGGCGAGATCGACTACACCCAGTACGGCATCGACAACGCCATCGTCGTCGACAACACCGGCGTGTGGCGCGACCGCGAGGGCCTGGGCCAGCACCTGCAGGCCAAGGGCGTTGCCCGCGCGCTGCTCACCGCACCGGGCAAGGGCGACATCAAGAACCTCGTCTTCGGCATCAACCACACCGACGTCGACCTGGACTCCGAGGACGACCGCATCCTCTCCGCCGCGTCCTGCACCACCAACGGCATCACCCCTGTGCTGAAGGTCGTCAATGACAAGTGGGGTGTGGACCACGGCCACGTCGAGACCGTCCACGCCTTCACCAATGACCAGAACCTCATCGACAACTTCCACAAGGGCGAGCGCCGCGGCCGTGCCGCAACCCTGAACATGGTGCTCACCGAGACCGGCGCTGCCAAGGCCGTCTCCAAGGCCCTGCCGGAGTTCGAGGGCAAGCTGACCGGTAACGCCATCCGCGTCCCCACCCCGGATGTCTCCATGGCCGTGCTGAACCTCAGCATGTCCCGCGAGGTCACCAAGGACGAGGTCAACAACTACCTGCGCGACGTCTCGCTCGTCTCCGAGCTGCGCCCACAGGTGGACTACATCGACTCCCCGGAGGTCGTCTCCACCGACTTCGTCGGCTCCACCCACGCTGGTGTCGTCGACGGTCGCGCGACGATCGCTGCTGGCAAGAACCTGGTGCTCTACGTCTGGTACGACAATGAGTTCGGTTACTCCTGCCAGGTGGTCCGCATCATCGAGCAGCTGGCCGGCGCCCAGCACATCGTGGTGCCTGCCCGCACCGCACTGGACGCCCTGGACTAAGGAGCACTCCCGGGGCCGTGCTAGGCCCCATAGCGAGCTGAGGGCCCGCGACCGAATAGTGGTCGCGGGCCCTTTCACGTCTGCCTGCTAGCGGCTACGCCCGTGGATCTCATTCTGGGCGATCGCCACCCCACGGCTCACGATGAGCCGCACCGCGTCCGCCGCGTCCCCCAGGGATAGTGGCAGCCATTCGAGCTCTTGTTTGCTGAAGGGTTTGAGCACGAAACTCGCCGGGTCCATGCGCCCCGGGGGCCGGCCGATCCCCATCCGGATGCGCACATAGTCCCGGGTGCCCAGCGCCTGGGTGGTGGACTTCAGCCCATTGTGGCCGTTCTCCCCGCCGCCGACCTTGATACGCACGGCCGCTGGGTCGAGGTCCAACTCATCGTGGATCACGATCACGTGCTCGGCCGGGATCTTGAAGAACTTCGCCAACGCCCCGATCGCCCCACCGGAGAGGTTCATGTAGCTGCGGGCCCGGGCGATGATGACGGACCGCCCGTCGATCTTCGTCTGGCAGATCAGCGAGTTGGTGCGCTTGTGGGCACTCAGCGTGCCCGGCATGGGCGTGAGATCATCCAGCAGCTCGTCCACCGCCAGGTAGCCGATGTTGTGGCGCGTGGTCTCGTACTGGGCGCCCGGGTTACCGAGCCCAACGACGAGCCACGGGGCATCCGCGCTGCCAGCAGCTTTCGGGGACTTGGGGGAGGAGTTCTTCAGCTTTCCACACACAGTTGGAATCCTTCCATAGAAAGACCCGCCGCGCTGGGGTGCAAGGTATGGTTCATACCTCGTGCCCGGCGCAGCGGGTGAGAGTTGCGACCCCCGGCGGTGAGCTCGCGCTCAGCGGTCGGCGTGCAGGGGAGGGGATTAGTCCTCGGACTCTGCCGGTGCCTCGGCCTCTTCGCCGGCAGCAGCGTCCTCGCCCTCGGCAGCAGCCTCGTCGTCCTCAGGCAGCTCTTCCTCCTCCGGCTCGACGATGTTGATGACGAGCTCCTCGGCGTCGGAAACCAGGACAGCGTTGGACGGCATCTTGACGTCCTTCGCCAGGATCTGCTCGCCGATCTCCAGGCCGTTGATGTCCAGGACGATCTCTTCCGGAATGTCGAGGACGTCCACCTCGAGCAGCAGGACGTCGACGTCCTGAACAACCATTGCACCCGGTGCCGGGAGGCCCTCGTGGATGACCGGAACCTCGACCTCGACGCGCTCGCCGCGCTTGACGTTCAGCAGGTCAGCGTGGTCGATGTCCAGGGTCAGGACGTTCTGGTCGATGGCCTTGACCATTACCAGGTTGTCCTCGCCGTCGATGTTCAGCTCGAACACGGCGTTAACACCCTCGTTGCGGACCAGTGCGTGCAGGTCCAGGGTGTCGACGTGGACGTGAACCGGGTCCAGCTCGTTGCCGTAGACAACCAGTGGGATCCGGCCGTCGCGACGCAGGCGACGGGATGCGCCCTTACCGAACTCGGTGCGCAGAACGCCTTCGATACGAGTCAATTCAGCCATGAGTGCTCCTTAGAGTTAAGAAGTTGAAGTGTAAATATTGCGGTTGCCACTGCTTTTCTCTTCGCCCGGGATCGTTAACCGGAAAAGAAAAAAGCCGCGGTTTCTCGCGGCGGGTGTCCACCCCGCCCACGTGAAGCCCCTCGAATACAAGGAAGCCGCATGGCCGGGTAGTTCATCGCGCCGATAACGGCCAGCTTGTTTAAGAGCCAGCCCTCGCCGAGATCGGCACCAATCTTACAAGCTGGAAGGTGGTGGGCGCAAACCCCTCCGGGGAGGGATTCGGGGCAGGTCGCGGCGTGGTTTCCGAATGGCTGCGGCCGCGCGCTGGCCTAGGCGTCGAAGGTGAACTCGCGGTATTGCCCGCCATCGCGCTCGGCGCAGGCCCCCGCAACCTTGCCGGACTGAGCGATAGCGTTTCGGTGGCAGTTAAAACCGGTACTGATCTCTGCCGGCCCGCTGCCGGATTCCTTGCTCAGGTATTCCTTCAACGTGGCGCGCATCGTGTTGCAGTCGCCATCGCCGCGAGACAGCCGTGGGGTGAGCTTCTCGCCACCCTTGCCTCGGACTGGGGCACAGGTTCCGCCCAAGGGTTCGGCGCTGCCATCGATGTAGATGTGCTTCGAGGTGATCCGCATGCTGTGTGGCTCGGAGCTATTCGGCTTGCGACCCGCCCCCTTGGTTGCGTGGCACTCGAGATCCTTGGATCCTGCGGTGCAGGTGACCTTGCCGAAGGTGACGCGTTCCCCGGGCTTGAGCGCGCGGGGCTCGCCGTGGAGCCACCCGCCGCCACTCGGGTCCATGGAGTGTCGGGTGAACCAGAACATGCCCGACGTGGCAGGCGTCAGCGTGATGATGTTATCGGGCTGGGCCTCCACACCAGAAGCGGGGGAGGAGTACAGTCCCGGCAGACGACTCTCCACGTTGGAGCAGTTGAAAGTCCCAAATCCGTTGTTCCCGGGCTTGGAGATGCAGTGGATGTCCAGGTGCTCCACGGTGAAGATCTTCGTGTAATCGGAGCCGTAGCGGAACTCGGAGGCGGGCACGTCCCTGACTCCCTTGCCGCGTGGCTCAGGAGCCTCCCCGCCGGAGTCCTCGTCCTCCTCGTGATCCGCGGACTTCCCGGAGCCCTTGCCTCCCGTCGGCTTCGGGGCCTTGCCCGGCTTCGTGGTGGTCACCGTCACCGTCGGCGGGCCGGAGGCGTCGTCATCGGACTGGAGGCTGGAGCAACTGCTCAGGGCGAGCAGACCGACGACTAGAACGGCGGGGATGGCGGAGCGACGCATAGAAACCTCCACTGCATGCCGGGAGGGGCAGGGGCCGCCCGGCATAAGGAACGTGATCGAAGCTAAAGATTAGCTGAGAGGTCGCTCGGGGTCCTGCTAAACCCGCCCTGCAACAGCAAAACACCCCCGGTTCCGCCCACAGGCGGGCGGAAACGGGGGTGGAGCGCGCAGGCAGGCGCAGGGGACTACTCGAAGAGAGTGGTCACCGAGCCGTTCTCGAAGATCTCGTGGATCGTCTTTGCCACCAGCGGGGCCACGGAGAGAACCGTGAGGTTATCCCAGCCTTCGATGCTCTGCGGCAGGGTGTCGGTGGTGATGATCTCACGGGCACCGCACTCGCTGAGGCGCTCGCGGGCCGGGCCGGAGAAGACACCGTGGGTCGTGGCGATGATGACGTCGCCCGCGCCGGCGTTCTTCAGCACCTGGACAGCGCCAGCGATGGTGCCGCCGGTGTCGATCATGTCGTCCAGCAGCACGCAGGTGCGGCCCTCGACGTCGCCGACCACGCGGTTGGAGGTGACCTTATTGGCCACGTCGATGTCGCGGGTCTTGTGGATGAAGGCCAGCGGGGCGCCGCCCAGCTGGTTGGCCCACTTCTCGGACTCCTTCACGCGGCCGGCGTCCGGGGAGACAACCACGATGTTGTCCAGGTTGTAGTTCTCCTTGATGTGCTTGGTCAGGATCGGCAGCGCGTGCATGTGGTCGACCGGACCATCGAAGAAGCCCTGGATCTGGTCGGTGTGCAGGTCCACGGAGACCAGGCGATCCGCGCCGGCGGCCTTGAACAGGTCAGCGACCAGGCGGGCGGAGATTGGCTCGCGGCCGCGGTGCTTCTTGTCCTGGCGGGCGTAAGGGTAGAACGGGAGGATCGCCGTGATCCGCTTCGCCGAGCCGCGCTTCAGGGCGTCGATCATCAGCAGCTGCTCCATCAGCCAGTCGTTCAGCGGCTGTGGGTGGGACTGCAGGACGAAAGCGTCGGAGCCACGGACGGACTCCTCGAAGCGCACGAAGATCTCGCCGTTGGCGAAGTTGCGCGCCGTGGTGGGAGTCAGCTCGACACCAAGCTCGCGGGCTACTGCCTCACCCAGCTCCGGGTGCGCACGACCCGAAAACAGCATGAGGTTCTTTTGGTTGTCGATCCAGTGAGTGGTGGACACAGATCAGCCTTCCCGAGGATTTGTTTTCTTGTGTTCGCCGGTACGTTGCCGCCCGTCGACCCTTGCGCAGGATCTTTGAGGACGCCACCCGCTCGCCGCAGTGACCAGCTTTACATGAACTGATGATAATTGCCCTGGGTTTAAAGAACCAACGAGGGCTAGGTCTACTGCCCCTGCTCCGGGGTCTCACCTTCGGGCTGCGGGGTAGCAGCGTCGCTAGCGGCGCGTTGCGCGGCCTCCGCCGCCGGGGTGCCGGGGCGGCGCTTGACCACCCAGCCCTCAATGTTTCGCTGCTGACCACCGGAGACGGCCAGGGCGCCGGCGGGGACGTCCTCCTTGATGACCGTGCCAGCCCCGGAATAGGCGCCATCGCCGACGGTGACCGGCGCGATGAACATCGTGTCCGAGCCGGTGCGCACGTGCGAGCCGATCGTGGTGTGGTGCTTATTCACCCCGTCGTAGTTGACGAAGACGCTGGATGCCCCGATGTTGCTGTACTCGCCGATGGTGGCATCACCCACATAGGTCAGGTGCGGCACCTTCGAGCCACGCCCGATGGTCGCGTTCTTGGTTTCGACGAAGCCACCCAGCTTGCCCTCCTCACCGAGTTCCGTGCCCGGGCGCAGGTAGGTGAACGGGCCAACGGTGGCGCGGGCGCCGATGGAGGAGCTCAGGGCGTGAGTGCGCACCACGGATGCGCCCTCGCCAACGGTGGTGTCCTGCAGGGTCGTATCCGGGCCCAGGGTGGCGTTATCCGCAATCCGGGTGCGACCCAGCAGCTGGGTACCCGGCAGGATCGTGACGTCCTGGCCAACCTGGACGTCCACGTCGATGCGGGTGCTGTGCGGGTCCACGATCGTCGCCCCGCCGCGCATCGTGCGCTCCAGCACGCGGCGGTTGAGCTCCTCGCCGGCGCGGGCCAGCTGGACTCGGTCGTTCACGCCCGCGAGCTCCGCGGGATCGTTGGCGGTGTGCGCGCGCACCGGGTGGCCGTCGGCCCGTGCGATGGAGAGAACATCGGTGAGGTAGAGCTCGCCCTGCGCGTTATTCGTGTTCAGGCGGCTCAGCGCATCGCGCAGGATCTCGGCGTCGAAGGCGAAGACACCGGAGTTGACCTCGGTGATCGCGCGCTGTTCCTCGGTGGCGTCCTTTTCCTCGACGATCTGCATGACGTCGCCGTAGTCGGAACGCACGATGCGGCCATAACCGGTGGGGTTAGCCTGCTCGACGGAGAGCACCGTCACCGCGGTCGGCACCTCAGTGTGGGAACGGTAGAGCGCGGTGATCGTCTCCCCCGTCAGCAGCGGGACGTCGGCGTTAGTGACGATGACGGTGCCGTGGAAGTCCGCCAGTTCGTTCATCGCGCACTGCACGGCGTGTCCGGTGCCGTTCTGCTCCTCCTGGACGGCCAGGTGGATCTCACGGCCCAGGTCTTTAGCCACCTGTTCGCAGGCCGGGCCGACCTGCTCGCGGCCGTGCCCGATCACGGCCACCATGTTGCTTGGCTGCGCCCCCGCCGCGGCGTGAAGGCTGTGGGCCAGCAGCGTACGTCCGCCGATGGCGTGCAGGGTCTTCGGCGTGGCCGACTTCATGCGCGTGCCGGCGCCCGCAGCGAGGATGACGACGGCCAGATCCGGGCCCGCAGAAGTCCCACCAGCTCCCGTGGTCTGGGTCTCCGTTGGCTGGTCGGTGGCTTGGTTCCTGTTCGGAGTGCGCGACACGGCGGCAGCCCCTCCTTGAAAATCGGGTGTGGACGGTCTTGGTCGTACACCAGCATAACTGCCGTGCCGGACAAAGCTTTGAGGGCCACGGGCTGTGTCGCGTCCCGAGTAGGCGGGGTCTAACCCTGGCGGGCGGAAACCTCAGGCAGCTTCGCCGCAAGCAGGGAACCCAGCGCGCCGACCGCGGCCAAAGCGCCGAGTGCCCAGAGGGTTCCCATGAGGCTCAACAGCGCGGTCAGCGCACCGATGAGCAGCAGGATGATGCCCATCAGCGTGTTGGAGACCGAGACATAGCGGGTGCGCTGATCGCCCTCAGCCATGTCCACCACATAGGTCGACCGGGAGACCCGGATCGCCGCGTGCGCCACCGAAATGCCGAAGAAGGCGACGGGCAGCCACCAGTACAGGGCGTCCTCCCAGACCAGGGCCAGGCCGATGGTGATCAGCAGCAGAACGACGGCGAACAGCGCGCCGCCCGAAAGAGTGTTCTTCGAAGATTTATCTGACAAGGCGCCGGACACCCGGCCGGCGGTCAGCGAGGCAAGGCCTGCGGCGACGACGAACAGGCCCAGGCCGGTCACGCTCGAGCCCGCCCGTCCCTGCAGAGTGACAAGAAAGGTGGGGGAGAGGGCGGAGGCCAGCATGAGGGAGCGGACCAACACAAAGTTTCGGAAGGGCTTGTCGTCACGCATCAGGCCCCATACGTCGTCCCAGATGGCGCGATTCATCTCGGTAACGGAGTGCGGCGGCTCAGCGAGATCCCCCTCGTCCACTGGCGGCTCCTGGATCTTTCTGAAGAGCAGGAAACTCACCACCCACGCGCCCGCTCCGGCCGCAAAAAGCACGCCAAAGGTGCCGGGGCTCAGGTTGTCGCGCAGAGCGGCGATGACCAGTCCCACCACGATGGTCACCGCACCTGCGAGCGTCGTTGCGAAACCAGTGACCCGGCCCCGGTAACCCTTCGGCATCGTGCGGCCCTGGATGTCCTTACTCGTCAGCGACACCAGCGAACGGGCGGCGGCGAGCAGCGCGAGGCCGAAGAGGATGAGCAGGCCAGCGGTCGTGCCGGAGGTGAACAGGGCTGCACACATCGCGATGATGCAGCCCAGCGCCTGACCCAGCGTGCCCAGCAGCAGGATCGGCAATCGACGGGAGCGGGCCTGGACCCACGGGCGGAGCCCGGCCTGCGGCAACATCGAGCCGGCCTCGCGGATCGGCACCAATAGCGGCGCGATCCAGGTGGGCGCGGCCAGCATCTGCAGCAACCACGGCAGCGTCGTTTTCGCGCTCATGATCTGGTCGCCGATGTTTTGGAAACCAAAGGCCGTGGAGAAGCGCAGGCCGTTGTGCTCCACGTTCGGGAGATCAGACTTCGGTGGCTTACCGATCAGCTTGTGGGACAGGCGCGTCGAAAAAAGCCCCTGCTCGGAGTGAGTAGGGGCCTGAGCTTGTTGGTCTTCGCTCGTCATGCTCCCCCACCAGGACTCGAACCTAGAATGACGGTACCAAAAACCGCAGTGTTGCCAATTACACCATGGGGGAAAACGCTAGTCGTCGAAGATCCCGCAGGATGACGCTAACGGCTTAACACCCTACCCCATGCCACACGGCGGGTGGAAAATCACCGAAGCGCCACGGCAACGGGACGGTGCAGGCTAGGCGCGGGGGTGTCTGCCCCCACGGCTACACTGGGGCGCTATGAGTACCACGGTCCGCCCATCGGCAAGCCAAAATACGTCCGCACCAGGGAATAAGGGGCACGCGGCTCCCGCGCTGTCGGGTGTGCTGCGGGCCGCCGCGCGCGACTCGAAGCTCAAGGGCCTGGTCACCCATGTCGGTGCCGCGCAGTTGGCGATCCAGGGCCCGGACGCGGTGTGGCCCTTCGCCGTCGGTACGATTGCCCAGCACGCTCCGGTGTTGGTGATCACGGCGACCGCCCGGCAGGCCGAGGATCTCACCGAGCAGCTCAAGGCCATGCTGGGCGACGAGGTGGAGCTCATGCCCGCCTGGGAGACCCTGCCGCACGAGCGGATCTCCCCGAACGTGGAGACCGTCTCCCAGCGGATGAAGGTGCTCCGCCGCCTACACCGGCAGACCGCCGGCGAGCTGGGGGAGTCCGATACCCATATTCGGGTGGTTGTCGCGCCAGTGCGCACGTTGGTGCAGCCCATCCAGGACAGCCTCGGTGCCGTAACTCCCGTCCACTTCGCCGTCGACCAGGAGGTGGATTTCGAACAGATCCAGCACGAGCTGGTGGAGCGCGGTTACTCCGCGGTGGACGTGGTCGCCAAGCGCGGGCACTTCGCGGTGCGCGGTGGCATTCTCGACGTCTTCCCGGCCACGGGAGAGCTGCCCGTGCGCGTGGAATTCTGGGGCGACGAGGTCTCCGACATCCGCCCCTTCAGCGTCGGCGATCAGCGCACCATCCCCGGGGTGGAGCTCGACGAGGTCACCGTCTACCCAGCCCGCGAGCTGCTCATCACCGACTCCGTGGCCACCCGCGCCGGGCAGCTGGCTAAAGAACACGCCAGCCATGCTGAGCTGGCGGATGTGTACCACAAGATCAGCGAGAAGATCGTCGTGCCCGGCATGGAGACACTGATCCCGAGCCTCCACGACGGTGAGCTGAAGCTCCTGCCGGAATTCCTGCCGGAGGGCACGCACACCATCGTGCTTGCCCCGGCCGCTGTCGAGCGCCGCGCCGCAGACCTGAAGGAGACCGGCGAGCAATTCCTCGAGGCCGGCTGGGAGGCCGCGGCCATGGGGGCGAACGCTCCCGCTGACGGCGTGGCCTACGTGTCCGTCGCCGCTGCCCGACATGCCCAGACGGCATTGGACCGGCCGTGGTGGACACTGTCCCCGCTCGGCATGCTTGACTCCGACGAGGGCTTCGACGGCGACGCCCTCCTTCTCGACTACGATGCCGCGCCCCAGCCCCGCGGCGAGATGGAGGCCATCGAGCACATGATGGCCGATATCCGCACCCGCGTGGAGGCCGGCGGTCGGGTTGCCTTCGCCGCCCCAACACCCACCGTCGCTGCCCGCATGCTGCGCCGCTTCCACGAGGCAGGCATCGCCGCAGAGGCCGTGGGGGTGGACCTGCGCGGCCAGCGCGGCATCGGCCGTCAGGCCGCATCCAAGGCGACCCCGGACCAGGAGCCGGCGCCGAAGAAGGTCAGCATCTACCACGCGGTCGCCCACGAGGGCCTCGTCTTCCCGATGGCGGGGGGAGAGCACCCCAGCCTGCTGTTCCTGACCGAAACGGACGTCACCGGCAACCGCGTGGAGGCGGCGGCGACCGGTAAGCGCAAGCCAGCCAAGCGCCGCAACCGCGTGGATCCACTGGCCCTGGAGCCCGGCGACCTGGTGGTCCACGATTCTCACGGCATCGGCAAGTTTGTGAAGATGACCGAGCGCACCGTCGGCAAGGGTGCGGACGCCTCCCGTCGCGAATACCTCGTCCTCGAATACGCACCCAGCAAGCGGGGTGGACCAGGCGACCAGCTTTACGTCCCCATGGACCAGCTCGACCTGCTGTCCCGCTACGTCGGTGGGGAGAAGCCGGCCCTATCCAAGATGGGTGGTGCGGACTGGAAGAACACCAAGCGCAAAGCCCGCAAGGCCGTCCGGGAAATCGCCGGGGAGCTCGTGCAGCTCTACGCCCAGCGCCAAGCCGCGCCGGGCTACGCCTTCGCCCCGGATAGCCCGTGGCAGCGGGAGATGGAGGAGGCTTTCCCCTTCACCGAGACCGAGGACCAGTTCAACGCCATCGAGGCCGTGAAGTCCGACATGGAAAAGCCGGTGCCGATGGACCGCGTCATCGTGGGTGATGTGGGCTACGGCAAGACGGAGGTCGCGGTGCGTGCCGCCTTCAAGGCCGTCCAATCCGGCAAGCAGGTCGCCGTCCTCGTCCCGACGACGCTGCTCGCGCAGCAGCACATGAAGACCTTCCGGGAGCGGATGCAGGACTTCCCGACGCGCATCGCGGAGCTGAGCCGGTTCACCACCCCTGCGCAGTCCAAGGAGATCCTCAAGGGGCTGGCCGAGGGGACCATCGACATCGTCGTGGGCACCCACCGCCTGCTGCAGACCGGCGTGACCTGGAAGAACCTGGGCCTCATCATCGTCGACGAGGAACAGCGCTTCGGCGTGGAACACAAGGAGCACATCAAGTCCTTGCGCACCCACGTGGACGTCCTGACCATGTCCGCTACTCCGATCCCACGCACGCTGGAGATGTCCATGGCTGGCATCCGCGAAATGTCGACCATCCTTACCCCGCCGCAGGACCGTCATCCGGTGCTGACCTACGTCGGTGCCCAGGAGGACAAGCACGTCGCCGCCGCGATCCGCCGCGAGCTGCTGCGTGACGGTCAGGTGTTCTACATCCACAACCGGGTGAAATCCATCGAGAAGGCGGCGGAGCACATCCGCAGCCTTGTGCCCGAAGCCCGGGTCGTGGTCGCCCACGGGCAGATGAGCGAGGAACAGCTGGAAACCACCGTGGAGGGCTTCTGGAACCGGGAGTTCGACATCCTGGTGTGCACCACCATCGTGGAGACCGGCTTGGACATCTCGAATGCCAACACCCTGATCGTGGAGAACGCCCACCACATGGGCCTATCCCAGTTGCACCAGCTGCGCGGGCGCGTGGGTCGGTCCCGGGAGCGGGCCTATGCCTACTTCCTCTATCCGAAGGGCGAGGTTCTCACCGAGACCTCCTACGACCGACTGTCCACCATCGCGCAGAACAACGAGCTCGGCGCGGGTATGGCCGTCGCGATGAAGGACCTCGAGATGCGTGGCGCCGGCAACGTGTTGGGCGCCGAGCAGTCGGGGCACATTGCGGGGGTGGGCTTCGACCTCTACGTCCGGCTTGTCGGTGAGGCAGTGGAGGCCTTCCGTGCGATGGCGGACGGCAAGCCGGTGGACGGGCGCGAGGAGGAGAAGAAGGAGATTCGTATTGACCTGCCGGTGGATGCTCACATCCCGGTGACCTACGTGGCCTCCGAGCGACTCCGACTGGAGGCCTACCGCAAGCTTGCCGAAGCGCAGGATGAGGACCAGATTGAGGAGGTGCTCACCGAGTTCCGGGACCGCTACGGCGAGCCGCCGGCCCAGGTGACTAACCTCGCGGTGCTGTCCCGACTGCGGTTGGTTTGCCGTGACCTGGGGGTCTCGGAGGTCGTGGCGACGGGCTCTCGCATCAGCTTCAGCCCCATCGATTTGCAGGACTCCGGCCAGGTGCGATTGAAGCGTCTATTCCCGGGGGCGACGTACCGGGCGACCACTAAGGTCGTGGTTATTCCGGCGCCGAAGGAGGGTGCGGGGATGCGGGCGGTCGCGCTGCGGGATGTGCCGTTGGCCCAGTGGTGTGCGAATGCTCTCACCCAGCTGGCTGGCATCCCGGAACGGGACATCAGCGGAGGTAGCGCCCCGACGCGTTAGCCCCTCGGTGCGAAAACTTCCGAGTCACTAGCGTAAACTTTAGCCCCATGACAGTCGTACTCCTCGATCCTCGATTCCCCTCGATGATTCCCGTCGACGCCGTGACCCTGCTCAGTGGCAAGGTTTCCTATACGGAGGAGGTGCCGATCCGCATCCGCTGGGTCATCGGCGACCTCGGCGGCCACACGGTGTACGAGTCCGACGTTCTCGTCACCACCGATCTGCGAAACGACCTGGTCATCGAACGGATCGAGGAGGGCGACGAGCTATTGGCTGCTCCGAGCCTGCTGGTGCACCTCTCCCCAGATCGGGAGATCGGGCCGCGGGATTCCGGCGAGCTCGCCCCGGCGCACACACCCGCGCTGCCCTCCGCAGAGGCAATTGGCCAGGCGATGTCTGGGATGGGGGAGCAGGACCCGGCGGAGGCGCTGGAGTCTTATCAGCAGTACGCCGATGCCGTGGACGACGCATATCAGCAGTCTGCGCATCTGTACCACCAGCCGAGCGCCCAGCAGGGGGATGAAGACTACGCCGCCGACGCGGCGGCCTCGGCTGCCTATAGCGGCGAGGGCTTCGTTGAGGGCGAGGTTCTTTCCGCCGACGAGCACACGGCCGCCGTGGCGGGTAGTCGCCGCACTGCGCGCACCGAGGTGCCTGAATCTGTCATGGACGAGATTGAGGACGCCGTGGCGCTGATGGCTCGCGCGCTGCGCCAGGGCAAGTGGGAGCAGTCCATGACCCACGCCGACCTTGTGCCCTTCTTGCGGGAGGAGACTGAGGAGCTGGCGAGCACCATCGAGCTGCGGGATGTTCTCGCCGCCGTGGGCTCCGAAGACAAGGCCGATGGTGATGGCGAGGCGCCTGAGTGGGCTGAGCAGGACCTCTGCGAGGAGCTTTCGGACGTGCTGCTGCAGGTCCTCTTCCACGCGGAGATTGCGAACCGCCGTGGTGCCTTCGACATCGGGCATGTGGCTGGCTCGTTCGTGGCGAAGCTGCGTGATCGTGCACCGTACCTCTTCGAGGACGTCGAGCGCGCGGTGGGTATTCAGGAGCAAAACGAGCTGTGGCGTGCTGGTAAGGAAGCGCAGGAGCAGCGCAAGCGCGAGGCGCATGGCCCGGCCTTCCGCGATTACCTGGATCGGAAGGCCGAGCTGAAGCAGCAGGCTGGTCAGTCGCAGCGTGGCCCGCTGGGTGCGCAAACCACTGAGCAGGCCGGCAACGCTGGCCAGGGGGCTTCGGCGAAGCAGGGCAGCCCGGCCGCTCATAGGGCCCAGGCCACGCAGGGCGCCAAGGCGCAGCCGACGCAGGAGGCTCAGGCACAGCCGCAGCGGGCGGGTCAGCCAGCCCCAGTCGCCCAGCGGGCCGCAACCGCCCAGCCTGCTCAACCGCGCCATACCTCTGCGTTGTCCGCAGCCGATGAGATCATCCGCGAGGCCCGCGAGCGTGGCCTGCGAGACGCAGACATTCCGACGGATATCCGTTACCCGATGGTCGGCCTCGAACTCGACGAGCCAGGCGGGGCAGAGGACCGCCTGCTCAAGGCGGTTCAGAACTTCCGCCAGCAGCTCGACCGCATGGGACGCTAGAGCCTTCGCCGTGCGCCTTTCCGATCTCCCTTCCCGCTCGCAGGACTATCTCAAGGCGATCTTTGACGTTCAGGAGTGGAGCGGCACCGGGGTGGGGCTGACCCAGCTTGCTGCCAAGGTCGGCCAACAGAACTCCACCGCTTCCGAGGCTGTGAAGCGGTTGGCCGCCCAGGGGCTGGTCAACCACCGCCCCTACGCGCCCATTTCCCTGACGGATTTGGGTCATGAGCTCGCGATTCAGATGGTGCGCCGTCACCGGCTGATCGAAACCTACCTCTGCCGCGAGCTGGGCTATTCCCTCGACGAGGTCCACGATGAGGCCGAAGAACTCGAGCACGCCGTCAGCGAGAAATTCCTCGCCCGCATCGACGAGCTGATGGGCTACCCAGACCGGGACCCACACGGTGACCCGATCCCGAACGCGGCGGGTCAGCTCCCCGAAACCGAATCTTTCCCCCTCTCCGAGGCGGCAGTCGGCGATGTGCTGTGCGTCGAGCGGGTCTCCGACTCTGACCCTGACCTGCTCCGTCACCTGGAGGGCAGTGGCGTGACCCCGGGGGTTCACATCCGCGTCGACCCCCGGCCTTTCGAAGCGCTCGCTGAATTCAGTATCGTGTCCGGTACGCGATCCGGTTCGGTGGTGTCCCTGCCCGCCGCGCAGTTATCCGCGGTTCGGTGTATCCGGCCCGCGTAGCCCGCCACCGCCGGTATCATTCTTTGCCCATGCCCAACGCACGCCGCAAGGGCGCTTTTCAGCGCGCCAGCGGGAAGGAAGTCCTGTGAATCACAACCGCTACGAGCCCGCGGCCTCGGTCCCACGCCGTCGCCGCTCCGGGTGCGCTGTGATGGGCTGCGGCGTCGTCGTGGTCGCCCTGCTGAGCATCATCGCCCTGGTCGGCTTTCTGGTGGCTGCCTTCACCGGAAACTCACCGATCAAGGCCAATCGCCTTCCCATTCCGGACGACGTCCCGCCCGCCGCCGCGGCACCTGCACCGACCATTGATATTCATCAGCCGGGGCGCACCGCGAACCAGCTGGCCCGCTGGGCGCGGGGTCAGGTGTCGGAGACGAACATTCCCTACCAAGCGCTGATTGCCTACGGGAATGCAGAGAACATCGCTCGCCAAACCAAACCGGAGTGCAAGCTGAGCTGGAATACCCTCGCTGGCCTGGGCTTTGTGGAAACCAAGCACGGCTCCTATGCCGGCTGGACCCTGCGTGGCACGAAGCTCAATGATCAGGGAACCGCGGATCCGAAGATCTTCGGCCCCCAGCTCAACGGGGAGAAGTTCGCCCGCATCGAGGACACGGACGGCGGCGAGCTTGACGGGGATAAGGAATTCGACCGCGCGATGGGGCCGATGCAGTTCATCCCCGAGACCTGGAAGCATTACGGCGTGGACGCCAACGGCGATGGGGTGGCGGATCCGCAGAACATCGATGATGCAGCCGCCGCTGCCGCCCGCCTGTTGTGTGACTTCGGCCGTGACCTGAGCACCCCGGAGGGGTGGACGCAGGCGATCCGCTCCTATAACCAGTCGGATCAGTACGTCCGCGACGTCCGTGACGCCGCGGCGAATTACGCGCTGGGCCAGTCCGCCAGCGTCATTTAGCGCGCTGTTAGGGGCTGGCCTAAGGGCGCGGTTTAGCGCACCGACTCGCGCATAGCCCATTCGACGGCGTCGAGCGGCAGCTCCGGGTCGACGCTGTCGCGAGCCTCGCGGATCGCGGCGAGGTAGGTGCCGTAGTCCGCGGCGGACCAGTCGGAATCCTTCTCCAGGCCTGCGATCTTCGCGCGATTGGAGCAGATCACGAGCGGCTTATCCTCGCCAGCCGCCTGCGGGCCGGCCAGGAAGTAGGCGACGTAGGAGGCGAACTTCGCCGGCAGGCCGATGCTCGTCAGCGCCTCGTACTGCGCTGCCGGTTCCTTGGACTCCAGGGCCGGGATCGTCTTGAGCAGGCTGGCGGCCTTGGCCTTGTTGCGCAGGAACTGCTGCAGCGGCAGCACCGCCTGGGACTGGCCCGCCCCGTAGGCGAAGGCAGCACCGATGAAGTCGATGACCCGCTCCCGGGCGTAGCCGGAGGCGACAGCGCCCTCCGCGAAGCGAAACACTTCCGCACGCGTGATGGAGGCGGTGGCGTCATCCCGGAAGGGCGGGACGTGGCGCAGGTGGAACGGCCAGCCGGACTTCCAGCGACGAGGGGAGAAGGTCACCGAATCGTTCATGACCTTCTCGGTGGTGGGGGACACTTTATTCACAGCATCTACGATCTGATTCATGGCCCCATTGTGGCAGAACCCGGCTCGGGGGCGACCGTGTGGGTCGATCGGCGGTCCGGTGGCGGGCGCATGGCAAAATAGAGGCGGCTAGAATAGTTCCTGGCTTTCGGGTCCGGGGCCGGTGCGAAGGTGCCCGGCTCAGCCCGTCCACGCCAGTGGTCAAAGCAACGTCGAATGTGCCTAGGAGGCAGACACAGATGGCCGGAATCCTTAACGTCAGCGCGCTGGAGATCATGGACTCCCGCGGTAACCCCACCGTCGAGGTCGAGGTCATCCTCGACGACGGTTCGATGGGCCGTGCCGCCGTGCCTTCGGGCGCGTCCACCGGCGTGCACGAGGCGCACGAGCTGCGCGACGGCGGAGATCGCTACCTGGGCAAGGGCGTTGCCAAGGCTGTCGATTTCGTCAACACCGAGATCGATGACGCCCTGGCTGGCCTGGAGGCTGACGACCAGCGCCTCATCGACCAGACCCTGCTGGAGCTCGATGGCACCGAGAACAAGTCCCGTCTGGGCGCCAACGCCCTGCTCGGCGTCTCCATGGCCGTAGCCCACGCGGCCGCTGACTCTGCTGGCCTGGAGCTCTTCCGCTACGTCGGTGGTCCGAACGGCCACGTCCTGCCGGTTCCGATGATGAACATCCTGAACGGTGGCGCACACGCGGACTCCGGCGTGGACGTCCAGGAGTTCATGATCGCACCGATCGGCGCGGAGACCTTCGCCGAGGCGCTGCAGGTCGGTGCCGAGGTTTACCACAGCCTCAAGGCCGTCATTAAGGCCAAGGGCCTGTCCACTGGCCTGGGTGACGAGGGCGGCTTCGCTCCGTCCGTCGAGTCCACCAAGGCGGCCCTGGACCTCATCGTCGAGGCCATCGAGAAGGCTGGCTACACCCTGGGCGAGGACGTCGCCCTGGCGCTGGACGTCGCCTCCTCTGAGTTCTACGAGGACGGTGTGTACAACTTCGAGGGCGGTAAGCACAGCTCCGCCGAGATGGTTGAGGTTTACGCTGACCTGGTCGAGCAGTACCCGATTGTCTCCATCGAGGATCCGCTGGACGAGGACGACTGGGAGGGCTATGTCACCCTCACCGAGAAGCTCGGCGACAAGATCCAGATCGTTGGCGACGACCTCTTCGTCACTAACCCGTCCCGCCTGCAGGAGGGCATCGACCGTGGCGCGGCCAACGCCCTGCTGGTCAAGGTGAACCAGATCGGTACCCTTTCCGAGACCTTCGACGCCGTGGAACTGGCACACCGCAACGGCTACCGCACCATGATGTCCCACCGCTCCGGCGAGACCGAGGACACCACCATCGCCGACCTGGCGGTCGCTCTGAACTGCGGCCAGATCAAGACCGGTGCCCCGGCCCGCTCCGAGCGCGTGGCGAAGTACAACCAGCTGCTCCGCATCGAGCGCTACCTGGAGGGCGCAGCAGTCTACGCCGGCCGCTCCGCTTTCCCGCGCTTCAAGAACTAGGACGAGCGGACTAGAATAGCCCGTTATGACCCACCCCTCCCGCGATAACTCGCCCCTCCCCGCTGGCAGTGACCAGCGTGGTGGGGCGAACGCGGATTCTGCGGGCCAGCGCCTGCCACAGGCCCGCTCTATGGAGCGCAATCAGGCCCGGCGTCGTCGGATGCGGCAAGCACCTCAACGCGTGGCTCGCCGATTCGTCGCCCTGCCGTCCCGAATGAGCCCCGGTGCCGCGATCGTCGTGATCCTGGTGGTCGGTCTCATGGCCCTGTCCCTGGCCACCCCGCTGCGTAACTACTACGAGCAGCGCACGGAGCTTGCCCAGCTGCAGAGCACTATTCAAGAGCAGGAACGCCACAAGGCAGAGCTCCAGGCGGAACTCAACCGTTTCGAGAACGAGGACTACCTCAAGGAACAGGCGCGCATCCGACTCGGCGTCATCGAGCCCGGCGAGTCCGCCTACCGCATCATCTCGCCGAAAATCACCGGCGCTGCAGGGGAGGACGCCCCCGGGGCAGGAAAGAGCCCGTCGGAGCAGGAATACGAGAACAGCCCGTGGTTTAAGAAGCTGTGGGATTCCGTGGCGGTCGAACCTGGCGAGGCAGCGCCGGGCGATGCTGGCAGCGCTCCTGCCGGGCAGAGCGAGGAGCAGGACTCCGGCGGCAGCCCCGAGGGTGGCGTGCAGCCAAGCGGCGATATGAAACTTCCGATTCTGCCCGACAACCAGCCATAATCGCCGGAGACGGCACACCCCGCGGAAGAGCTTGGGAAAACCCAGGCCCCGGGCTTTTTCAAGAGGAGAATGAATGACGGTCAGTCGTGAAGACCTGGATATCATGGCCGCCCAGCTCGGCCGAGAGCCGCGCGGCGCGGTGGAGGTCAGCTACCGAACCCCGGACGGCCAGCCCGCCGTCGTGAAGACCCACCCCAGGCTGCCGGACGGCACCCCGTTCCCGACGCTGTACTACCTCACCGACCCCCGCCTGACCGCAGAGGCCAGCCGCTTGGAGGTCGCCGGCGTCATGAAGACAATGCAGGAACGTCTCAGCACTGATGAGGGCCTGCAGCGGGACTATCAGGCTGCCCACGAACACTACCTGGCCACTCGCAACGCAATGGAGGACCTCGGCACCGAGTTCTCGGGCGGCGGCATGCCCGATCGGGTGAAGTGCCTGCACGTTCTCATGGCCTATGCGCTGGCCGAGGGGCCGGAACGCCTGCGGCTCGGGACCGAGACCGTGGCTCTGGCCGTGGAACACGATCCGAGCTTGTCCGGCACCGCGATCCCGGCCGATTGGCCGACCTCCGAGGAACTGGGCATCTCCCTCGTCCAGGCCACGACCGTGGAGGGTGCGGAGAACACCGGTATGTTCCTGCCCGAGCGCGAACGAGACCAGAGGAGCTAGACGCATGGCTCAGCCCGACGCCCCACGCCGCTTCGCCGCGATCGACTGCGGAACGAATTCCATCCGCCTGCTCATCTCCGAGCGGGCGGCGGACGGCACCCTGACAGAGCTTAACCGGGATAACATCATCGTCCGGCTCGGCCAGGGGGTGGACGCTACCGGGGGCTTCGCGCCAGAGGCCCTCCAACGCGTCGACGACGCCCTGGCCACCTACGCCCAGCGCATGGTGGAGCACCACGTCGAGGACGTAATGATGGGGGCGACGAGCGCTACCCGTGATGCGAAGAACCGCGATGAGTTTTTCGCCATCACCGCCCGCCACCTGGGCCGCATCGTCGATGGCCGGCAGGCTGAGGTCATCAGCGGCGAACAGGAGGCCGAGCTGAGCTTCGCCGGGGCAGTGGCCGACCTGCCGTCCGGAACCTCGGAGCGCATCTGCGTCATCGACTTGGGCGGCGGCTCCACCGAGTTCGTCGTCCACGACGTCGACGCCGACGGCGCCGTCGCGGACACCGGGACCGTCGAGGCCTACTCCGCGAACATGGGCTGCGTGCGGCTCACTGAGCGCTACCTGCACAGCAATCCGCCGACCGCGGAGGAAATCGCCGCGGCGGAGGACTTCGTCGCCGAGCAGCTCCGAGAGGTGGAGGAGCACGTTGACCTCACTGGCGTGACTCGCCTGGTGGGCGTGGCCGGGACCATGACCACCCTCAGCGCGATCACCCAGGGGCTGGATAGCTACCAGCCGGAGAAGATCCACTTGAGCCGACTGCCGCTGCGCACGTTCCGGAATACTGCCATCGACCTGCGGGATAAGACCGTCGACCAGCGACTCGAGTGCGGTCCCATGCACCCCGGCCGCGCGGACGTCGTTGGCGGTGGCGCGGTGGTCATCGACGCGGTAGCCAGCCGCTTCATGGCCCTCGGCGTCGAGGAGATCACGATCAGTGAGAAAGACATCCTCGATGGTATGTTGGCAAAAGTTATGCGCCGCAACGGTGCCTAAAATCCGCGCGCGGTAGTGCGCGCGGGCACTAGCCCCTATAGCCCAATTGGCAGAGGCAGCGGACTTAAAATCCGCGCAGTGTCGGTTCGAGTCCGACTGGGGGCACAAAACAAAAGCCAGGCCGGAGAGCATTTCTCCCGCCTGGCTTCGTTATTGGTGCCGGTGGCTATGCGCCGCCGCCACTAGTCGTTCTTTGCTGCCTTCTCGTCTTCCTTGGCAGCCTTTTCTTCGGCCTTGACGGCGGCCTTCTCGACCTTCTTCAGCTGCTTCTCGAGGTTGAAGTCCACCTCTGGCCACTCCAGCTTCATGTTCCGCAGCTCGTTGAGCAGCAGGTAGCGCACGACCAGGCGGGCGTAGTCCTGCTTATCACTAGGGATGATGTACCACGGGGCGACGTCGTTGGTCTTCTCGATGGCCCGGGCGTAGGCCTCGTGGTATTCATCCCACTTCTTCTGCACGCTGAGATCGCTGGGGGAGTAGCGCCAGCGCTGCGCCGGGTTGCGCAGGCGGGAGAGGAAGTTTTTGGTCTGGAACTGCGGGGAGATGTGCAGCAAGATTTTGATGACGCGGGTGCCGTCGGCCTCGAGCTGCTTCTCGAAGCGACGGATGGCGTCGTAGCGGCGGTCGATTTCCTCGACGTCGCTGAGCCCCTCCACGCGGGAGACCAGAACATCCTCGTAGTAGGAGCGGTCGAAGATCGCGATCTCGCCGTTACCTGGCAACTCGCGGCGGATGCGGGCAAGGAAGTCGCGGTTGTCGGTGTCGTCGATCGACTCGACTGGTTCGGCGAAGGTGGCGACGTTCACGCCCTGCGGGGACACGGCCTGCAAGATGGCGTTGGTGGCACCGCTCTTACCGGAGGCGTCCACGCCCTGCAGGATGATGAGGATGCTGCCGACCTGCTCGTCGCTGGCACCGTTCGCGTAGAGCTTGGCCTGCTCGGCGCGCAGCTCTTCGGCGATCTTCTTATAGGCCTTGTTGACCCGCTTCTCGAACTTCTCGCCTTTGCCCCTCACCCCCGGGGTTTCGCGAGGGTTGAATGACTTGAGGTCGATGTTGCCCTTGGGCGCGCGCAGCCCGAGAGCGTTGTTCATTCCAAAGCTCATAACCCCAAGTTTAGCGGCTCCGGTGGCTTTGCTCAGCTTGACGGGGATGGTGCAGCTCGCAGGCTGCTTATTAGCATGGTGAGCATGGATAACGCAGCTTTGGACCAGGACCATTCCACGACCGGCAGGAGCAACTGGCCGCTGGCGCTGATTACCGGAGCGTCCCGCGGCATTGGCCGGGCGATCGCCGATGACCTTTCCCGCGATCACCGGCTCATTCTGTGCTGCTCGTCGGAGACTTCCGCGCGAAACCTGCGGGAGGCTTTCCCGGACGCCCAGGTGATCGCCGCGGACCTGTCCGATCCGGCGGCGTTGGGGGAGGTCTTTTCTTCCGACGTCGCCCCGCAGCGTCTCGACCTGCTGGTGCACTCCGCGGGCGTGACGGGGCATGCACCCATCGCCGAGGCACCGTTTCAGATGTGGCGGGAGGTGCTCGACGTCAACGTCATCGCCGTCGCCGAGCTCACGCGGTTGCTCCTGCCGGCGCTGCGTGAGGCACAAGGCATGGTGATCGCCATCAACTCCGGGGCGGGGCACAATTCCGGCCCTGGCTACGGGCCCTATGCGGCCTCGAAGTTCGCGCTCAAGGCGATCACGGACGCCCTGCGTGAGGAGGAGCGGGGGAAGGTGCGGGTGAGCTCCGTCCACCCCGGGAAGGTGGACTCGGATATGCAGCGCGAGCTGCAGGCCCAAGCGGGGAACGCCAACTATGACCCGGGTGTCTATGTCCGCGCGGAGGACATCGCCGCCGCGGTGCGGCTGGCCGCGGAGATGGGACCTGAGGCCTGCCTGGAGACCGTGAGCGTGCGCCCGGTCGTCAAGTAAGGGTGTGGAACCGCTGCTGATAACGCCGCGAATGCTTCTTGGGGAGCTGGTGCTCCATCAAGAAACCCTCCCCGGGGAAAGAATCCCGTCGGGGAGGGTCGGCGCGCGTGTGTGCGGCGAAATTAGGGCAGCATGCGCAGCTTCTTGCCGGCCAGCAGTGCGCTGCTCATGATGCGCGCGTAGGCCTTCGCGCCCAGGCTCTCCGGGCCACGCATCGACATCCACCGCTGTTCGGTGATGTTCTGGCTATCGGTGTACTTCAGCAGCCCGGCCGCGCCGTGGCGGCCGCCCATGCCGGAGTCCTTCATGCCGCCACTGGTGTTGTCGATGGCCGACCATGCGGCCGTGTAGCCGTCGTTGATGGAGACGGAACCTGCTCGGATCTGCGGGGCGATGCGGTGCCCGGTTTCGGGGCTGGCGAAGACGGAGGCGTTGAGACCATAGACGGTGTCGTTGGCGGCATTGACCGCAGCCACCAGGTCGTCGACGACTTCGACGAAGACGACTGGACCGAAGACCTCCTCGGTGCGCAGCTTCGCGTCGGCAGGGACATCCGCGAGAACGGTGGGCTCGTAGAAGTAGGGGCCCAGGTCCGGGCGAGCCTTGCCGCCCGCGAGAACTCGCGCGCCCTTGGCGACAGCGTCATCCACGTAGCTGGTGACCGTATCCAGCTGCTGTTGGGAGGCCAGCGAACCCATCGCCACCTCCCAGTCGAAGCCGGGGCCGAGCGTCATGGCGCGCACGGCGTCGGCGAACTTGGTGCTGAACTCCTCGTAGACAGGTCGCTCAACGTACACCCGCTCAATGGACACGCACAGCTGGCCCGAGTTGGAGTAGCAGGCATCGACGACGCCTCGGACCGTGTAATCCATTTTCGCATCCGCCGCGACGATCAGAGGGTTCTTGCCACCCAGCTCCGCGGAGAAACCGATCAGGCGGGAGCCCGCGGTAGCCCCAAGAATCTTGCCGGTGGCGGTAGACCCGGTGAACATCAGGAAGTCGCAGGTATTGGCGATCTCGCTGCCTACGACCCGGCCGGAGCCGGTGACCAACTGGACGAGATCGCGTGGCAGGCCGGCCTCGAAGAGCAGGCCGAACACCAGCAGGGAGGTAAACGGGGTCGCGGAGTCCGGTTTCGCGACCACCGCATTGCCTGCGATGAGCGCAGGAAGGGCGTCGGAGATGCCCAGGGTCAGTGGGTAGTTCCATGGCGAAATCTGGCCGACCACGCCCACCGGCTGGAAGTGCTGGCGGGACTTGGCGAGCACCGGAACCGCGGAGCGGCGGCGCTTCGGGCTCAGGATCTTCTCCGCGTTATTGGCGTAGTAACGGGAATTATTCGCGACGTCCATGACCTCGTCGAAGGCGGAGGCGCGGTTCTTGCCGGTCTCCAGCTGCACCATGTCCATCAGCAGCTCGCGGTTCTTCAGGACGGCGTCGTGGAAACGCAGGAGGATGGCCTTGCGCTCGGAGAAGGGGACGTGAGCCCAGGAACGCTGTGCCTGACGGGCGGCGCCCACGGCACGGTGGACGTCCTCCTCATCGCCGGAACCGACCCAGCCGAGGTGCTCCGCGGTAAAGGAAACCTCGACGTCGATCGTCTTCTCGGGCTTGGAGCCATCGGCGGGCAGCTTATTGGCGGACAGCCCGCGCAGCGCCTCCTGAAAGTCTGTCGGGAGTGCGCCGAGGGACAGTCGCTTGGGGAATCGCAAAGCAGTCATGGGTGGAAATATACCTTTGTCGAGGAACCTATGCGGGGGGTTGAGAAAGAAAATCCGCAGCGTCGGGAACTAAAAATGCGTCACCTGCGTTGGTACATTGTGAAGTAGGAATTTTTAACCGACTACCAGCGTCGTGGCGCCCCCCAGCAGTGCCGGGACATCGCCCGACATGAATCCCGGTCTCCGATCGGGTCGTGTAGACGCACCGCTTGGGTGTGTGCATGGCAGCAAGAACGAGTTTTGACGAAGAATCGAAAGTTGAGGCTTTCAGGTGAAGAAATCTAATCCATTTATGGCTGAGCTGACCGGCCAGAACCGCCAGGGCCAGCAGGCCCAGGGCTATGGTCAGCCCGGTTACGGACAGCAGGGCAGCGGCTACGGCCAGTTCGCCACCAGCGCCCGTGGTGCCGCTGCCACCGCGACCTACCAGGACGGGCTGCAGGACGCCGCGAATTACGGCCAGGCCGGCCCGGCCGACCGCCCGATTACCGTGGACGACGTGGTGGCTAAGACCGGCATCACGCTGGCCGTCATCGTCGTACTGGCTGCGGCGAACTACTTTATCTTCGGCACGAATCCGGCAATGGGCTCGATCCTCACCGTGGTTGGCGCTATCGGTGGCCTCATCACCGTGCTGGTCTCCGCCTTCGCGAAGAAGTACGGCTCCCCGGTCGTCACCCTGCTTTACGCAGGCTTCGAGGGACTGTTCGTCGGTGGCTTTAGCTACATGCTCACCGGCATGGCGGTGGGGGACACCAACGCTGGCGCCATGATTAGCCAGGCGATCCTGGGCACCATCGGCGTGTTCGCGGGCATGCTCTTCGTCTACAAGACGGGTGCGATCCGCGTGACCCCGAAGTTCACGAAGTTCATGGTCGCCGCACTGATCGGTGTACTGGTGCTGGCGCTGGGCAGCATGCTCATCGGCCTGTTCACCGGTGGCGCTGGCCCGCTGCGCGACGGCTCCCCGCTGTCCTGGATCTTCTCCCTGCTGTGCATCGGCCTGGCAGCGCTGAGCTTCCTGCAGGACTTCGACGCCGCCGACCGCCTCGTCCGCGCCGGTGCGCCGTCCAAGATGGCCTGGGGCGTGGCCCTCGGCTTGGCCGTGACCCTGGTCTGGCTCTACACCGAGATCCTGCGCCTGCTGTCTTACATCAATAGGGACTAGCGCTAGCAGCACAGGGCCAGGGCGTATGACGCGGGCTGGCCCATCGAAAAACTCTGCCCTTGGGGATCAACCCCAGGGGCTTTTTCATGCCCCGGGGAGGGGCACTTTCCCGCGCCGCCCCCGCGTGTCTGTAGATCTTGGTAGCGTGATCAGGTCAACAGACTGTAAAACAGCTGGGCGCAGAAGTGCCGACCCAGCTAGCAAGGAGCGCCGATGAGTCTCGGCGAAAACCCCCGTCCCACTAAGGCCCAACCCGCGGCAGAGCTGCTCAAGGCCGGAAGAAGTTCCCAAGTCGGCTTGTATCCGCACGACCTGCACCCCGGGTTGGTCCCGGGCTTGAGCGTCGAAGACCAGAACAAGAGCTTCGCGCTGGACCGCATCGTCTTCTTCGTCACCGCCACCCTCATCGTGGCGTTTATCGCCTGGGGAATCGCCTCCCCAGAGTCGGTGTCCACTGCGTCGGCCGCCGCGTACGACTGGGCTATGAACAATGCCGCGTGGCTGCTCAACCTCGTCATGAGTATGGGGATCATCGTCATGCTCTACCTGGCGTTCTCCCGTTATGGCCAGATCCCACTGGGCCGGGACGATGAGGAGCCGGAGTTCTCCCGATACTCCTGGATCGCGATGATGTTTGGCGCCGGCATTGGCGTGGGCGTGTTCTTCTTCGGTCCCTCCGAGCCCCTGGCCTACTACCTCTCGCCGCCGCCGGAGACCGTAGCCGCGGAAACCCCGGCGGCCCTGCACCAGGCGTTGGCCCAGTCCCACTTCCACTGGGGACTATCCATCTGGGGTCTCTATGCGCTGGTGGGCGGCGCACTGGCCTATTCTACCTATCGCCGCGGGCGCCCCTCGCTGCTGAGCTCCGTGTTCCGGCCACTGCTGGGTACTCAGCCGAATGAGGGGATCGCGGGCAGGGTGATCGACATGATGGCGATCGTCGCCACCCTCTTCGGCACCGCCGCCACACTCGGGCTATCTGCCTTACAGATCGCCCAGGGTGTGGAGATCATTTCCGGGGCAGGCCCATTGGCCAATAATGCGGTGATCGCCATCATCGGTGTGCTCGGAGTTGCTTTCATCATCAGCGCGGTCTCCGGCGTAGCGCGGGGCATCCGCTACCTGTCGAATATCAACATCGCGCTGACGCTGCTGCTCGTGGCCTTCGTATTTCTCTTTGGTCCGAGCCTCTTTCTGCTGAACCTGGTGCCATCCGGAGTTGCGACCTATATCGATCAGCTGCTGCCGATGATGGGCAAGTCCCTGTCCTGGGGCCAGGAGACCCTTGAGTTCCAGGGCGCGTGGACGGCATTCTACTGGGCTTGGTGGATCGCCTGGACCCCGTTCGTTGGCATGTTCATCGCCCGGATTTCCCGTGGCCGCACCATCCGTGAATTCGCGCTCGCAACGATCGCCGGCCCGACCGCCATCCTGGTCCTGGCCTTCAGCATCTTTGGTGGTGCCTCCATCACCTTCAGCCGGGAGGGCCGCGAGATGTTCGACGGCTCCGCGAATTCCGAGCAGGTCCTCTTCGCGCTCTTCGACCAGTTGCCCCTGAACGCGATCACCCCGTTCCTGCTGATCACGGTGCTCACGATCTTCTTCGTCACCTCCGCGGACTCGGCGTCTGTGGTGATGGGAACCATGTCCTCCCAGGGCAACCCTGCGCCGAACAAGCTGGTCGTCGTGTTCTGGGGTGCATGCATGATGGGGATTGCCACGGTGATGCTGCTGGCCGGCGGGGAAACCGCGCTGACCGCGCTGCAGAACCTCACGATCCTTATTGCGCTGCCGTTCTCGATTGTCCTGCTGGTGATGACCGTGGCCTTCCTCAAGGATCTCCGCACCGACCCTGCAGCGATCCGTAAAGACTACGCCAGCACCGCGGTGGAAAATGCGGTGGTTCGTGGCCTGGAAGAGCACGGCGATGACTTCGAACTCAGCGTCGCTTCTGCGCCGGAGGGCAGGGGAGCGGGCGCCCACTTCGACTCCTCCTCTGAGAACGTCACCGACTGGTACCAGCGCGTGGATGAGGAGGGCGAAGAGATCGCCTACGACCACGAAACCAAGCGGTGGGCGGACCAGGAAGATAGCGCAGCGGATGCGCCGGCGGAGTCCATAGACACCGCGTCACCCGCTGCTGATGAGCGCTCGCCGGAGCACCCGGAGCGTTAACACCGCCAGCAGACTCTGTCCGTGACAACTAGGCACAAAGAAACCCTCGGCCCTGGAATTTAACGGGCCGAGGGTTTTCGCGTTGCCAGAGTGGGGCAGTGCCGCGCCAGAACTACTTCTGCATTGCGCGCGGGATGTCCAGATCCGGGTTATACGGCTCTGCCTCCACGAGGGTCACCCGGACCGTGTCGCCGGTCGGGGTCTCGTACTCACGGGTCTCGCCGACCTTCGCGCCGACCAGTGCTGCGCCCAGTGGGGCATCGGTGGAGTAAGTCTCCAGCTCCGGGTTGGAGGACTCCAGGCCACGGGTACCGATCAGGAAGGTCTCCTTGTCTTCCTCATCGTCGTCGTAGTAGACGTGCACGACGGTGCCGACCAGGGCGACGCCGGACTCCTGTGGAGCCTCACCGATGGTGGCGTTCTCAAGCAGCTCCTCGAGGTAGGCGATGCGGGCCTCTTCCTGGCCCTGCTGCTCGCGGGCGGCGTGGTAGCCGCCGTTCTCCTTGAGGTCACCCTCTTCGCGGCGCTCATTGATTTCGGCGGCCAGGACCGGGCGGTTCTCCTTCAGGGCGAACAGCTCCGCGTTGAGTCGGTCGTAGGATTCTTGGGTGAGCCAGGTGGTCTGATTGTCTGCCATCTGCGCCATCCTCCTTGGAAATTATTTCAGTAATTTTCAGCTGATCCGGGCAATCACGGTCCACGCACCGTCCCCGGCGGTAGTGCCGTGGGCGGCGATAGCTTTGCAGGAAATGTCCCACGGTTTCGCCGACGCCTGCCGGTTCTCGCTTGTCCGGGCGTATTCTAGCACCGAATAGACACGAAAACTTCAGTGGACGCGTCGTTGGTGGCCCGCTTTTTGGTGGGCTACTGCTTCAGGTGGGAGGGGATGATCGAAGAACAGCCGTAGATCTTCCCGGCGTAGCCCTGCACGCGGGTGTTGATATCCACCGAGTGTCGGGACGTTTCTGGCCCACCGGCCGGGATGTAGAACTCGCGGCGGCCGACCTCGTTCTTGTCGTAGTCCATCGCGGTGACGACGCAATAAGCCGGCTTGGATGGATCTTCCCGGGTGACGTCGACGCGCATGTTCAGCCGGTTGTCGGACACCACGGAACCGCCGGACTCGACTGCGGTGACGTCCGCAGAGGACGCATTCATGAACTGGTTGACCGCATAGGCCATCGCCCCAGCGATGAGAACAACCAACGCAATGACCAGCACCTTGCCGGCAAAGGGGCGGTTGCGCTCAGCGCCGTAGCGGGCCTTCAAGGCATCGTCCGCGGGCATGTGCGTATTACCCGGGCGGGAGTTGGAAACCGAAGGGGAAGCATCAGAGGTCATGGTGGTTTACATTCTAGGCAATGCGCCCGTAAAAGCAGATTTTCTCTCCCCAGCCGACCCGTTGCTGCGGTGGGGAGGTGCCGTGTGACTTCTCTTCATCGGGCGTGGAACAATATGGAAGTATGACTGATTCGACGACGAGCGGTGCCCAGGGTGGCTACCGCGTGCTGGCGATTCACGCCCATCCGGATGATGAATCCAGCAAGGGCGCGGCGACGATGGCTCGCTATATTGACGAAGGCCACCGTGTCCGCGTGCTGACCTGCACGGGCGGCGAAGAGGGCAGCATCCTCAACCCCAGGATGGACCGCCCCGAGGTGCACGAGAACCTAGCGGCTGTGCGAAGGGAAGAAATGGCCCGCGCCGCGGAGATCTTGGGGGTGGAGCACCGCTGGCTGGGCTATGTTGATTCCGGCCTGCCGGAATCTGGAAAGCGGGAGGATCTCCCAGAAGGCTGCTTTGCGCTGCAGGACGTCGACGAGGTGGCCGGCGACGTGGTTGCGCAGATCCGCGAATTCCAGCCGCACGTGATCATTACCTATGACGAAAACGGTGGCTACCCGCACCCGGATCACCTGATGGTCCATGCGGTGTCTATGCGCGCCTGGGAGCTGGCCGGAGACCCCGAGTATCGACCCGATCTGGGCGAGGCTTGGGCGCCGCTGAAGTTGTATTACACACACGGATTCGTGGTGACCCGTTTCAACATGCTCGCCGAGGCGGTGGCACAGCGGCAGGCTAACGGTGAGATGACCCTGCGCGAGTACCAGCGCACGATGACCCAGCTGGCCTTCTGGCGCGCGAAGCAGGACGTCTATCCCCGTGTAACCACCCGCGTGAACGCCGCGGATTGGTTCGAACGTCGCGATGCCGCGCTGACCGCACATGCCACCCAGATCGATCCGGACGGGCCGTTCTTCGGCGTGGATGTGGACGTGCAGCGCGAGACGTGGCCCACGGAGGAGTTCGAATTAGCGAAGACCCGGGTGGCCACTACACTGCCAGAGAGAGAACTCACCGCGGGCTTGCCGCCGGTGGGCAGCGCCGATGAGCTCAGCCAGAGCCAGCCGCCAGAGGTGCCGGTGCGCCCCGAGCAGTAGGATTTCCGCTAGAGAATTTTTAGCCCAGTACTCACACACGGCTTGACCGCCGCCGAAGGGAATGGATGACATGTTCGCAGCTCTTTCGACCCCTGCTCTGCCAGCAGCGGATCTGGTGACCACAGGGGCGGCGTACACGACCACTGTTATCGCCCAGGGCCCAACCCCCAATACGGGCCCGCGCGGCGAGGAATTCGGCAAGGCCTCGCCGGTCGGGCTGTTCGTCATCCTGGGGCTGCTCTTCGTGGTCATCGTCATCGGATTCGGCATGAATCGCAGGCTGCGCCGTTTGGAACGCCGCCGCGCCTTCGCCGAGCAGCACGGCATCGACGTGTTCGATGAGGAGCGGCTCAACAAGGCCATGGAGGAGAGCGGCTACGAGGAGTACGCGAAGGGCGGAGCGATGTTCGCCCGCACCGAGGTGCCGCAGACCGATGCTCGTTTCGAGCCGGCCTCCGGGATTGGAACGCAGCTCACCGGGCCCGACGCGATCGACGTGGAGCGTGCGAAGGCCGAGGAAGAAGACGAAGACGAGAATCCTGCACGCTAAGCGAGAGGGTTAATTATCGTGCGTCTACCAAAGCTTGCGGCAGCGATCGGGCGAACCGAGCCACTGAAGAGGCTCGCCAGCCTGCTCTATCCCGCCTACGAGGCGCGGCTGGCTCGCTCTCTGCGGGATCTGCCGCGCCCGGCCCACATCGCCATCATGGCCGACGGCAACCGACGCTGGGCCAGGGAGAACGGCTTCACCGACGTCTCTCATGGGCACCGCGTGGGCGCTCGTAAAATCGCCGAGATGTGCAATTGGTGCGACGAGATGGGCATCGCTTCGGTGACCGTGTACCTGCTCAGCACCGAGAACCTCAAGCGTGAGCCGGAGGAACTCGAGCTGCTGATCAAAATCATTGGGGACGTCGCCGACGAGCTTGGGCAGGCGAAAGCTGGCTTCCGAGTGCACTCCGTGGGGCACCTCGAGCTGCTGCCACAGCAGCTGCGGGAGCGACTGGAACGCAACGAGAAGCTCACCGCCAATAACACGGGCGTGTGCGTCAACGTCGCGGTCGGCTACGGCGGACGGCAGGAGATCGTCGACGCGGTGCGAGACACCGTCGCGGAACTCGCTGCGGACGGCACGCCGGCGGAAAAGATCGCCGAGAAAATTACCGTCGATTCCCTGGGCAATCACATGTACACCAAGGGGCAGCCAGACCCGGATCTGGTGATTCGGACCTCGGGGGAGCAGCGGCTCTCTGGCTTTCTGCTGTGGCAGTCGGCCTACTCCGAGATTTGGTTTACGGACACCTACTGGCCGGCGTTCCGGCGGGTAGACTTCCTCCGAGCGCTGCGGGAATACTCCCAGCGTCACCGCCGCTTCGGGCTTTAGGCCAGTGCTGTACTGGTTGCTCTGAGCCGCCATGGGCGGCCTGGTGGCAGCGTCAGCTGTGGGAGGGCGGGGCTAAATCTTGCGCATCCGCACCCGGTCGACGAGGTGATCTGCACCCTTGCGCATCACCAGGCTGGCGCGGATCCGGGTCGGCAAGATGTTCTCCATGAGGTTGGGCAGGTTCACTGTCTGCCAGATCTCCCGGGCGACCTGGGCGGCCTGTTCGTCGCTCAATCCCGCGAGGTGGTGGAAGTGCGCTTCCGGGTCCTTGAAGGCGGTGTTTTTCAGACGCAGGAATCGGGAGATGTACCAGTCCTCAATGTCTTCAACCCGGGCGTCGACGTACACGGAGAAGTCGAAGAGATCGCTGACCATGAGGGTGGGGCCGGTCTGCAGCACGTTGAGGCCCTCGACGATGAGGATGTCCGGCTGGTCAACGACCTCGAACTCACCGGCAATTCGGTCGTAGGCCTCGTGCGAGTAGACCGGTGCCTTGACGTTGCGGGCGCCTGATTTCACCTTGGTCACAAAATTCAGCAGCGCTTGCTGATCATAAGACTCGGGAAAGCCCTTGCGGTGCAGCAGACGACGGCGTTCCAGCTCGGCGGTGGGGAAGAGGAACCCGTCCGTGGTGATCAGGTCCACCCGGGGGCTGGAGTCCCAACGCTGCAGCAGCACCTGGAGCACACGCGCGGTGGTGGACTTCCCGACGGCCACGGAGCCGGACACACCGATGATGTACGGCGTGGGAGGCATCGGTTCGCCGATGAAGGTCTCGGTGGCCTGATTCAGGCTGCGCTGGGCCTCGACCCGCAGGTTAATGAGGCGGGACAGCGGCAGGTAGACCTCGCTGACCTCGTCCAAGTCAATCTCGTCGCCGATGCCGCGCAGCTGGTCGAGCTCCGATTCGCTCAAGACCTGCGGCATGGACTTGCGGAGTTCGCGCCACTGGCTCCTTTTGAGTTCGATAAAGGGCGATTCAGTCGCGTCCGCGGAGGCGCGCTGGGGCGTACGATTCATGGCCTCATTGTGCCTGTGTGGGGGGAGATAACCCAAATGTGCTAGGTGTGCTGTGACCTGCGTCCGGGGCAGACGCTAAGATGTGGGGCGCAACGCAACAACACCTTCTACCCCCAAGAATCGGTCTGCATTCTTGGCGGTATACACCTTTTTGAAGGAAGGCCGACGGAAACTTATGTCCGATTCTCCACAGACCATCCAGCACAACGTGCCGCTGGCCGAACTCGACCCGGATGTCGCCCGCGCGATCGACGGTGAGCTGGCCCGCCAGCGCAACACTCTCGAAATGATCGCGAGTGAGAACTTTGTGCCGCGTGCAGTGCTGCAGGCGCAGGGCTCCGTCCTGACCAACAAGTACGCCGAGGGTTACCCGGGACGCCGTTACTACGGCGGCTGCGAGCACGTCGACGTCATCGAGGACCTGGCCCGCGACCGCGCGAAGCAGGTCTTCGGCGCAGAGTTCGCCAACGTGCAGCCGCACGCTGGTGCGCAGGCTAACGCCGCCGTCCTTATGGCGCTGGCGAGCCCACGGGATAAGATCCTGGGCCTGTCCCTGGCTCACGGTGGTCACCTGACCCACGGCATGCACCTGAATTTCTCCGGCAAGCTCTACGAGGCCATCGCCTACGAGGTGGACCCGGAGACCATGCGCATCGACATGGATAAGGTCCGCGAGCAGGCCCTCAAGGAGAAGCCGACCGTCATCATCGCCGGTTGGTCCGCCTACCCGCGCCACCAGGACTTCGCTGCCTTCCGCTCCATCGCGGACGAGGTCGGCGCGAAGCTGTGGGTCGATATGGCCCACTTCGCAGGTCTGGTCGCTGCTGGTCTGCACCCGTCCCCGGTCCCGCACGCTGACGTCGTGTCCACCACCGTCCACAAGACCCTCGGCGGCCCGCGTTCCGGCCTGATCCTGGCGAAGCAGGAGTGGGCGAAGAAGCTCAACTCCGCAGTCTTCCCAGGCCAGCAGGGCGGCCCGCTGATGCACGCCGTTGCTGCGAAGGCCGTTGCCATGAAGGTGGCCCAGACCGAGGAGTTCCGTGACCGCCAGGCCCGCACCCTCGAGGGCGCGAAGATCCTGGCTGAGCGCCTGTCCGCTGCTGACACCAAGGGTGCTGGCGTCGAGGTGCTCACCGGCGGCACCGACGTCCACCTGGTGCTGGCTGATCTGCGTCACTCCGAGCTGGATGGCCAGCAGGCTGAGGATCTGCTGCACGAGGTTGGCATCACCGTCAACCGAAACGCCGTTCCTTTCGACCCACGCCCGCCGATGGTCACCTCCGGCCTGCGCATCGGTACCCCGGCCCTGGCTTCCCGCGGCCTGGACACCGCTGCCTTCACCGAGGTCGCGGACGTCATCGGTACCGCGCTGGCACAGGGTAAGAACGCCGACGTCGACGCGCTGCGTGCTCGTGTTTCCAAGGTTGCCGAGGACTTCCCGCTGTACGAGGGCCTCGAGGACTGGAAGCTGGTCTAAGAATGGCTCAGTCCGCTGTGAATCCGCAGGGCGGTGGGGCCGGAGCCGCATCCCAGCCCTCTGGGGCGGGGCACGCGCTGATCATCGTTGACGTGCAGAATGACTTCGTCGACGGCAGCCTGGCTACCGAACGTGGCGCGCAGGCCGCCGAAGCGATCAGCAAGCACATCGCCGGCCTGCACCGTTATGACGTCATCGTGGGGACGAAGGATTGGCACATCGACCCAGCCGGGCATTTCGCCCCGGAGGGTACGGAGCCGGACTACCAGGACACCTGGCCGGTGCACTGCGTTGCCGGAACCACCGGCGCACAGTCGCACCCGGCGCTTGCGACCGATCAGGTCGAGGCGTGGTTCCATAAGGGTGAGTACGAGCCCGCCTACTCGGGCTTTGAAGGCCACCTCGCGGACTCTCTTGCGGTCGCGGAAGCGAAGAGCGCTGCTGCCGAAGAGGCCCGTCCGAAGGTAGTCCTCGCGGAATGGCTGCGTTCCCGCCGCATTGGTCAGGTGACCGTGGTTGGTATCGCGACCGACTTCTGCGTGCGCGCCACCGCGCTGGATGCGAAGGCCGAGGGCTTCGACGTCAATGTGATCCCGCGTCTGTGCGCGCCGGTGTCAGCAGCGGGGGAGGAAGCGACCCTCGCCGAACTGCGTGAGGCCGGTATCGAGGTGAAGTAGTCGCAGTCGTGACTCAAAGCCGAAAGAACCCGATGGTTTCCACCATCGGGTTCTTTGTTGTGTTGCTCACCGGGCGCGGGCGGGGCGCTCAAGCTGCGCCCACCGGGTGAGAAACAGGGGGAGTGGCTTACTCGCCCTTAGCCAGCTTGCGGGAGATGATCTCCAGCATGATCTCGTTCGGGCCACCGTAGATTGGCTGGACGCGAGAGTCCAGGTAGTGGGTAGCGATCGGGTACTCCATCATGAAGCCGTAGCCGCCGTGCATCTGCAGTGCCTGGTTCACGACCTCGATCTGCAGCTCGGTGGTGTGGTATTTCGCCATCGCAGCGGTGGTCTCGTCCAGCTCGCCCTTGACCTTGGCCTCGATGCAGGCATCGACGAAGGACTGTGCAGCCTGCAGGCCCTGGACCATCTTGGCCAGCTCCCAGCGGTAGGCCTGGTGGTCGACCAGACGGTTGCCGAAGGTCTTGCGGTCCTGGGAGTGCTGGTACACCAGGTCGAAGGCGCGACGGGAGGTCGCGACAGAGCCCACGGCGATGGACAGGCGCTCCTGAGCCAGGTTGTGGCGCAGGTAGCCAAAGCCAGCGCCGCGCTCGCCCAGCAGGTTCTCGGCCGGGACCTGGACGTTCTCGAAGGAGAGCTCGGCGGTGTCCTGGGACTTCAGGCCGACCTTCTTCAGCGGGCCGGTCTTGGTGTAGCCCTCCATGCCGTCCTCGACGATGAGCAGGGAGATGCCGGCGCGGCCCTTCTCCGGATCGGTGATGGCGACGATGATGGTGAAGTCTGCCTGAACACCGTTGGAGATGAAGGTCTTCGCACCATTGACGGTGAAGGAGCCGTCGCCGTTGTCGCGGGCCAGGGTGCGGATGCCAGCCAGGTCGGCGCCGGCCTCCGGCTCGGTCATGGCGATCGCGGCGATCTTCTCACCGGAGCACAGCGGCTTGAGGAAGCGCTCCTTCTGCTCGTCGTTGGCGAAGCGCTGCAGGTATGGGATGACCAGGTCGTTGATGGTCTGGATGCCCACGATGATGGAGCCGGAGTCTGCCTTGGCAAGCTCCTCGGTCAGCACGGCGTTGAAGCGGTAGTCATTCATTCCGCCGCCGCCCCACTGCTCGTCGACCTCCATGCCCAGCAGGCCCATGTCGCCGGCCTTCTTGAACATCTCGCGGTCGACGTAGCCCTGGTCGTGCCAGCGCTCCACGTTCGGGCGGATTTCGGTCTCCACGAAGCCACGGACGGCCTCGCGGAACATCTCGTGCTCTTCGTTGAACAGGGTGCGCGGAAGGTAGTTCTTCATGTTGTCCTCTCCGGAAGTCGGGGGATGTTCGGTGAAAGAGCCGGCACAGTTCGCACTGTGACCCAGAACTCTTAATGCTTATGTTCATAGTAACGCTTTGTGGCCTCAGTCACCTATTTATGAAGAAATATTTTTTAAACCCTTGTGTACGAACTTAGGTAATGCTAACCTCAAGTCAGCGCCCACGGGGGATCATCTCACGAGGTGCGCCAGTAGTGGATAGTCGTTTTCCGCCGCGCCGCTCGGGAAGGACCCTCTTCTCGCCTTGCCGGGCAACTTGTCACGGCGCGAAGGAAAGCGATGGGTTGAAAAGCTGCCGTGGCCTAGTCACCCACGGCGGTCAATGGGGTACACCCGGTGTCGTCGCACGGGTACCAAAAACTCAGGCGGGGCTTAAGCACTGTGATGCTTAAGCCCCGCCTGAGGTCTCTCTCAAATCTTCATGCCCCCAGCGGGGACGAGCTAGTTCTTACCGCCTGGGCGATTTTCCGCCAGCGACTTCCGAGCCTCTCGCAGCCACTCTGGCTGATTCTCCAGCAGCTCCTTGATCTCAGCGGTGGTCAGCGGCTTATCCAGCTCATTCTTGCGCAGCGCAGTGATCGTAATGCCCAGCTTCCGTGCCACTTCCGGGCGTGGGTGGGGACCCTCGAGGCGCAGCTGCTGCAGCCATTCTGGCGGGTTCTGCTGCAGCTCGACGAACTCCTCGTGAGCCAGCGGGGTGTTCTGGAAGTCCTCCGGGGCGGCCGGGAGATAGATCCCCAACTTCTTCGCCGCCGTCATTGGCTTCATCTTTGGCCCCTTGGAGACCTTCTTATCTGTCATTGCTTCTCCTGAACGTTCAGACATTCTGTGCCGAGCCGATGATTCTCTCGTCCGCGCGCCGCCAGACGCAGCGCCCGCATGCTCAACTTTTCCGCCACCCATCCTAGAGCCAAGTACTCGCTAACCCCGCCTCGCGACAGCCCGCTCCTTAAGTTCCTTAAGTACCCGTGGAGCCTCGCGATAGGATGTTTCCATGGCACAGCTCGCCCCGCGATACCTCCGCGTCGTCTTTAGTCCCGGCATCAACCCGGACAAGTGGTTCGCTCGCTTCGACGACCGCGTCCCCGGTTGGCGCAGTGCTGGCGCCGCTACGGACGCCCCGCTGGCATACATCACCAATGGAGAAGCAGACGTTGCGATCGCCCGCCTCGGCCAGGGTGGTGTGCCGAAGGAAAAATTCCACGCCGTGACCCTCTACGAGGAACAAATGGGTGTGGCCGCCCCCAAGGAACACCCGATCGAGGTGCTTGACCGAGTCAAGTGGGCCGAACTCTCCGACGAGATGTTCATGTACACCACGCCCGCCGACGGCATCGACGATCTGCCTCAACTCCGCGAGATGCTGGGAGTTGTCGCAGCCAACGTCGGCATCGCCGTCGCGCCCCGCCCCCTCCTACGGGCCCTAAGAGTCAGGGGAGTGGTCAACCGCGAGCTCCTGCTCCCGACCCCACGAGGCGAAGATCCGGAAGCAGGCTCAGCCGATAGCGCGGCGGGGAGCAGCGAGGCGGAGGGCACCGCACCCGTGCCGGAGCTGCCCGGCACAACCGTCGTCGCCGTCGTATGGCTGAAAGAACGGGACGCCGAGGAAATACAGGAATTCGTCGGCATCTGCCGCGGCCGAAAGGCCGGAAGCAGCCGAGGGGAACTCAGCGGCGCGGAACAGAAACGCGCTGGTCGAGCGCAAAGAAACGCGACGTCGTCGACAAGCGCCTCACGACGATCCCGCGGACCCGCAGGTGCGCGCAAGAAAAGCGGAAAGAAAAGTTGGAAAGGTCGCCGGCACTAAGGCAGAATCTGTGCCATGACGACCGTGGGTAAGAACACTCCAGAGACGACGGGCGGATCCGAGCAGAAGATCCAGGACGTCGAAAGCCCGAAGCGCGCAGAAGATAGCGTCATCATCCGCAACCTCCGTGAAGAAGACTACCCGGAAGTGCGCGCCATCTTGCAAGAAGGAATGAATACCGGCGAGGCCACCTTCGAGGCTGAAGCCCCCGAATGGGAAGACTTCCGGGCAGCCCGCCTACTGGAGCTGACCTTCATCGCCGAGGACGAAACCACCGGCAAGATCCTCGGCTGGATCGCAGCATCCCCAGCGAGCCAGCGCGAAGTCTTCCACGGCGTGATCGAAGACTCGATCTACATGTCCAGCGACGCCAAGGGGCGCGGCGTAGGCGGCAAGCTCCTCGACACCCTCATCGCCGAGGCCACCAAGGCAGGTCGCTGGTCCATCCACTCCCACATCTTCCCGGAGAACGAAGGCTCCGTGCGCCTGCACGTCTCCCGTGGCTTTGAGCTCGTCGGGACGTTCCACTCCATGGCGAAGATGAGCTACGGGCCCAAGAAGGACGTCTGGCGCGATAACCAGGTCTACGAACTCGTCCTCGAAGAAGGGCCCGCCCGCAACGGCGAATAATTCCCCCGCCCCAGCTGAGGCGCTGGGTTTGATGTCGCGCCCAGCTGAGCCGCTTCGCTAGGATAGCGTCTCGCTGAGGCGCTGGGGCCGAATAAAGACCAGCACTAACCCCGCCACCAGCATCGCCGGCGCCAACCATCCCAACACCGGCACCAGCGCATCGTTATACGCGCCCACCACAGCATCCCGCACCGGAGTCGGCAGCTCGTGCACCGCATGTGGCGTCAAACTGTGCTGACCGCCGTGGGCGAACTTCTCCGCGTACGGCGCCGCCTCAGGCCCCATCGCAGCCAGCGCCTTCGGCAGCCGCTGCGACATAAACTCACCGGCCCGGTGGCTGAACAAACTGCCCACCACCGCGGCACCCACCGAACCGCCGATCTGACGGAAGAAGTTATTCGCCGCCGTCGCGGTACCAACAATCTTGATGGGGAAGGTGTTCTGCACCACCAGCGTCAAGATCGGCACCGTCAAGCCCAACCCCACACCAAACACCGCGAGGCATAGCCCGAGGTACTTCATGGAGGAATCCGGGGTCAGCCGTCCCACCATCACCAACGCGACCGTCGCGATCCCCAGCCCCACAATGGGGAAGTACTTGTACTTGCCTGTGCTGGAGATGTAGCGGCCCGACGTCGTCGAGGAGATGAGCATCCCGGCCATCATCGGGATCATCATGAGGCCCGCAGCAGTGGGGGACAGGCCATGAATCATCTGGATATACGTCGGCAGATAAGCCATGGCGCCGAACATCGCCACACCAACGATGATGCTGGAGATCGTGGTCAGCGCGAAGTTGCGCACCCCAAAGAGATTCGTCGGCAGCACCGGGTTCGACACCCGTGGTTCAACCACCAGGAACAATGCGGTGGCCACGATGGTGGTACCCAGCAGCCCCAAGATGACCGGGTCGGTCCAGCCGTAATCCCGGCCGCCCCACGTCAACGCCAGGATCAACGTGCTCGTTGCAGCAGCCAACAGCAGGGAGCCGAACCAGTCGAAAGGTGCACGCTCTCCGCGCCGCGGCAGCTTCAGCGCGAACGCCGAAAGAGTGAAGGCGATGACCGCCAGCGGCACGTTGAACCACAGCGCCCACCGCCAGCCTGGGCCGTCGGTAAAGAATCCACCCAGCAGCGGGCCGAGCACACTCGATAGGCCAAAGACTGCGCCCATGAGCCCCATGTACTTGCCACGCTCGCGAGCCGGGACTACGTCGGCGATGATCGCCTGCGAGAGAACCATCAGGCCGCCGCCGCCCACGCCCTGCACCGCGCGGGCGAGGATCATCATGCCCATGGACTGCGCATTCGCGCCGATAATCGAGCCGAGCAGGAAAACCGCAATCGCGAACAGATACAGCGGCTTGCGCCCGAGCTGATCGCCGAGCTTGCCGTAGATCGGCATGCCAATGGTCATCGTCACCAAAAATGCGGTGATGACCCAGCTCATCTTGTCCGCCCCGCCCAGCTCGCCGACCAGCGTCGGCAGCGCGGTGGCGAAGATCATCTGTCCCAGCGAGGACATGAGCATGCCGATCATCAGCGAGGCGAAGACCAGCGGGACGTTATTTTGCTTGCGGTAGTCCTCCGTCGTGGAGGCAGGATCAGATTCTGTCATGAACTTTTTCTTACTGTTGGGGGTGATTGTCGAAATGTTTTCCAGTTGAGGACGCCACGTCCCCGCCTTCAGGCTTGCTACTCAAAGCTCAGCCGGTCGAAACCAGCATGGAGCGTGCCGAGAGCGTGGGTAGCGGCATCGAAAACCTCGGCATCGGCGATGCCGCTACCAGAACTATGTGCCAGGGCCAGCGCGGACCACACTGTGGAGGTCACCATGTTGACCAGCAGAAGCGCTTCCTGCTCGAGTGCTAGATCCCGCAAGCATCGATTGGCGGGGTGCTCGGTCAGATTGGCAATAATGGCCTTTTGGAGCCTCTCTTTAGCCAAATCGAGCGAGTGATGGCGGGCGTAGAGCAGCTCGGGGGAGGTGCGTAGCAGTACAGCACGGCGCCGGGTGATCTCTCGGGAGAGCGCTGGATCGATCGAACGGGCGTGGCGCCGTTCCCTGACCTCGATATGCGCCCGGCCGACCAGCTCCACCACCCGCGCCGGGAAGGGAAGCCCCTCTTCGGCAGGCAATTCGGTGATCTCTGCGAGTAGGGCCGGGGTGTTGACGCTGGCTGAAGGGCCGCTCAGCAGCTGATCCTTGGACTCGAAGTAATTGAAAAAGCTCCGGCGGCTAATGCCCGCGCCTTCGCAAATCTGCTCCACGGTCACCGCATCCACGCCGTGCTCGAGAAAGAGGCGGGTAGCTACATCCTCAATGGCGAGGGTGGTTTGGAGTCGGTTTCGCTCACGCCGACCAGTCGGCGGACCGCTGTGGTCGGGCGAATATTCGGAATCTCGGTGCTGTGTCACCTAAAAAAGATTACACTCGGTGCACTATTGCATGCAATGCAAAAATGTGTGAGATGGCCGATACTTCGGCCGTACATTGCGCACAAGAAAACCGGCCGGGCCACGGTGATCCGTAGCCCGGCCGGCGACGCGGCGCGTGAACTGCTCTAATGCCAGTTCATCGCGGCGGAATGCTCTTTAGAAGCGATCGCGGTCGGTGTTGGCCATAGCCAGCACGTCGAGGCGCTTGTCGAGCTCCTCCTCAGAGAGCTTCTCCGGGACGAAGCCCAGGTCGATGACGGTCTGGCGGATGGTCTTACCCTCAGCCAGCGCGGTCTTCGCGACCTTAGCTGCGTTCTCGTAACCGATCGCGGAGTTCAGCGGGGTCACGATGGATGGGGACTTCTCAGCCTCCAGCTTCATGTGCTCCTCGTTGGCCTCAAGACCATCGACGAGGCGCTCAGCGAAGACGGTTGCGGTGTTCGCCAGCAGCTTGATGGACTCGAGCACGTTGCGGGCCATCATCGGGATGAAGACATTCAGCTCGAACTGACCCTGGGTGCCACCGAAAGCGATCGCGGCGTCGTTGCCGATGACCTGCGCGGAGACCTGGGTTGCAGTCTCACACAGAACCGGGTTGACCTTGCCCGGCATGATGGAGGAGCCCGGCTGCAGGTCCGGCAGGTGCAGCTCACCCAGGCCGGTCAGTGGGCCGGAGCCCATCAGGCGGATGTCGTTGGCGATCTTGTAGAAGGAGACGGCGACGCTGCGCAGCGCGCCGGACATCTCGACCAGACCGTCGCGGTTGGCCTGAGCCTCGAAGTGATCCTCGGCCTCCTTCAGGACGTCTAGGCCGGTGAGGTTCTTGAGCTCCTCGGTGACCTTCGCGCCGAAGTCAGCCGGGGTGTTCAGGCCGGTGCCGGTTGCGGTGCCGCCGATCGGCAGCTCGCCGACACGCGGCAGGGTAGCCTTCACGCGCTCGATGCCGAGCTCGATCTGGCGGGCGTAACCGCCAAACTCCTGGCCCAAGGTGACCGGAACCGCGTCCATCAGGTGGGTGCGGCCGGACTTCACGACGTTCTTGTACTCCTTGGCCTTGTTCAGGAGGGAAGCCTCAAGCTTCTCCAGGGCCGGAATGAGGTCCTTGACGGCAGCCTCGGTGGTGGCGACGTGGGTGGCGGTCGGGAAGGTGTCGTTGGAGGACTGGCCCATGTTGACGTCGTCGTTCGGGTGGACCTCGACGCCCGCCTGCTTAGCCAGGGATGCGATGACCTCGTTGGTGTTCATGTTCGAGGAGGTACCGGAGCCGGTCTGGAAGACGTCGATCGGGAACTCGGCGTCGAACTCGTTATCGGCGATACGCAGGGCGGCGTCGACGATGGCCTGGCCCTTCTCCTCCGGGAGCAGGCCACGCTCGATGTTGACCTTGGCGCAGGCTGCCTTCAGCAGGCCCATCGCGCGGATCTGTGCGCTCTCCAGCGGGCGGCCGGAGATTGGGAAGTTCTCCACTGCGCGCTGGGTCTGGGCGCGCCACAGGGCCTTCGCCGGGACCTTAACCTCGCCCATCGTGTCGTGTTCGATGCGGAACTCTTGATCGGTCATAATCGCTACCTTCTTTTCTGAAGAATTAATAGTTCGGATTATCGCGCGCCCCAGCTGGGGCGGGGAGCTCCAGGCGCTCCCCATGCCACAGAACATTCTACCGAGCTTTGCGGCAAGCGGGTTGCGCGGCGGTTTTCATGCGAGTGGGGAGCGCTTGGCGTTCGCTTTAGATATAGTCGAGCACCGAGTACTCCTGCAGCTTGCCCAGCTGGTGCTGGGACTCCAGGAAGCGGATCGTGCCGGACTTCGAGCGCATGACCAGGGAACGGGTCACCGCGGAGCGGTTGCGGTAAGACACGCCGCGCAGCATGTCACCGTCGGTCACGCCGGTGGCGACGAAGTAGCAGTGCTCGGAGTTCACCAGGTCGTCGGTGGTGAGGATCTTGGACAGGTCGTGGCCGGCGTCGATGGCCTTCTCGCGCTCGGCGTCGTCCTTTGGCCACAGCTGCCCCAGGATCTCGCCACCCATGCACTTCATCGCGGCGGCGGTGATGACACCCTCCGGGGTGCCACCGATACCCATCATGATGTCCACGGAGTTGGTGGAGTAGTCCTGGGCAGCGGCGACCGCGCCGGCGACATCGCCGTCACCGATCAGTCGGACCTTCGCGCCGGCCTCGCGGATCTCGCGGATCAGGTCGTGGTGGCGTGGGCGGTCCAGAACCACGACGGTGACCTCCTCAGGGGCGATGCCCTTGGCCTTTGCGACGACCTGGATGTTGTGGGATGCCGGTGCGTCCAGCTCGATCAGGCCCTTAGCCTCCGGGCCGACGGCGATCTTCTTCATGTAGAACACGGCGGATGGGTCGTACATGCTGCCGCGCTCGGCAGCCGCGATAACGGAGATCGCGTTCGGGCGGCCCTCTGCCATCAGGGTGGTGCCGTCCACCGGGTCGACGGCGATGTCCACCGCTGGACCCTTGCCCGTGCCGACGGACTCGCCGTTGAACAGCATCGGCGCTTCGTCCTTCTCACCCTCACCGATGACGACGACGCCGTCCATCGCGACGGAGTTGATCATCATGCGCATCGCGTCCACAGCGGCGCCGTCGCCGGACTCCTTCTGGCCGCGACCGACCCACTTTCCGGATGCGAGAGCAGCAGCCTCCGTCACGCGCACGAGCTCCATGGCGAGGTTGCGATCTGGGGCCTGCTTGGTCGACTGCGGGGTGGCGCTGGAATTATCGGCGGACATGGTGTTAAACCAACTCTTTCACTCGATTGAATCGTGCGGGCTGAGCGTGCTGATCGACTCCACCACGGTTTTCTCGTTTCGGCAGAGTGCAGCCCTGTACGGCACTCATTTTATATCTCTCCACACACAGAGGTCGGCAGCGACGTGGGGACTGCCCTAACTGGGGTCGCACCCTTGATTGCTCGTGAGGGTGGGGAATTACCAATTCCCCCTGCTTTTGGGATAATGACCGGCGTGCGTATCGAAAAGCCCCGTCTATTTCAGTCCACGAAGGACATCCTGCTGACCCTGGGTGTCCTCCTCCTCGTGACGTTCTTCACGGTGGGTTTTACCGGCCTGTGTTCTTTCAACCCAGGCGGGCCGGATAAGTCTGGCCCGGTTCGTGAGGTGGACGCCCATTCCTTCCTGACCTTGGAGGCTCGGGGTATGAGTTTCCCGCTGCGGGAACCCAAGATGCCAGAGGGGTGGGTGCCGAACTCCGCTCGCCGATCCCAGGTTGGGGCCGAGCCGGCGCCGCTGGTGGGTTGGGTGATCGACGGAGAGCGATACATCTCGCTGCGCCAGACATCTGCGGACTTTAAGGCGGCAACCCAGCCGGATCAGCACTTCCGCGAGGCCGCGGGGACCGAGGAAGCCGGCGGGCTGACCTGGCACGTCTACAAGGGGGAGGACGCCCGCCCAATTTGGGTCGCCGACGCCGGCGAGACGCGCTTGATTCTGGAGGGGATGGCCAGCCACGAGGACATGGCCACCGCCGCTGAGATCACGGCGAAGACCGAGCCGATGGAGGTGGCAGCTGAATCTCAGACCACCGGGGGAGCTCCCGCAAGCGATGGTGCGTCAGACTCCGGAGTTGCCGGCGGAGCATCCAGCGACGCACGGTAAGAGGCTAAGAGCTGCTCGGAGTACCGGCTTGGGCCCCGGCCCCGTCCTGTGCTGAAGAGCCCTGGCTCGCATTGCCCTGCGGCGAACCGCCCTGGCCTGCGTTTTCCCGCGCGGCCAGGGCTTTTTCGATGCGCGTGCTTGCTCCATCGAGATACTTCTCGCAGTACGCTGCTAGCTCCTCGCCCCGCTCCCAGTAATTCAGCGATTCGTCGAGGCTCATCTGGCCAAGCTCGAGGATGCGAACGACCTCTACCAGCTCGTCGCGGGCCTGCTCATAGTTCAGTTCCTCGATTGGGCGAAACTTCTGCTGTTCACTCATGGGTGCTCCTTGTACTGATCTTTAAAAACTATTCTTCGTCGGTCTTCGTCGCCGCATTATCCCGCGCCGTATCGGAAGCCTCCGCGCCGGGGGCTCGCTCGACCGCCATGGCGGCTGCGGTCACGGAACCATCCGCCACCCGGATGCGCAGCTGCGAGCCAGGGCTGACATCCGCCACCGTGGTGACCACGGCAGGTCCCGACCCATCTCGGGGGATGACCTGCATGATCGAATAGCCACGGGCTAGAGTCTGGGAGGGCCCCAAGGCGTTGACCTGGGCGCGCAGCGAGCTGATGCGGGAGCGCATGTCGCGAACGAGTAAGCCCAGCGCGCGGTCTTTTCGGCCCACCGCCTCTTCGATGATCTCCCGCTGCCTGCGTAAGGGGAGCAATGGGTCAGCCAGCACTGGTCGGGAACGGACCCCCTCAAGCTGCCGTCGCTCCGAACGCACCCAACTGCGGAGGGCACCAACGGCCCGTTGGCGCAGTTCCGCGATAGCCTGCTGCTCGCCGAGCACATCCGGAACCACCTTCTTCGCCGCATCGGTCGGTGTTGCGGCGCGCACATCGGCAACCAGATCAAGCACTGGATTATCCGGCTCGTGCCCAATTGCCGAGACCACGGGAGTACGCATCCGTGCCACCGCGCGGACGAGCGCTTCCTCGGAAAACGGCAGCAGGTCTTCCACCGAGCCACCGCCGCGAGCGACGATGATGACGTCCACGTCCTCGTCAGCTTCGAGCCGCTGCAGCGCGGCGACCACCTCGGGCACGGTATTCGGGCCCTGCACCGCGGTATTAATCACTTCGAAGCGCACGGCTGGCCACCGCTGCTGGGCGACACTCAGCACGTCGCGTTCCGCGGCAGAACCCCGCCCGGTCACCAGCCCGATCTTCTTCGGCAGAAACGGGGGAGCGGACTTCAAACGAGGGTCGAAGAGCCCCTCGGCGCTCAGCGCCCGCTTCAACTGCTCAATGCGTGCCAGCAGCTCGCCTACACCAACCTGTCGCACTTGGGTCACCCATAGGGAGAAGGAACCCCGGCCCGCGTAGAAGGCGGGTTTGCCGTAGACCACCACTCGGTCGCCATCACGCAACGGGGTCGGCAGGTTCTGCAGAGTGCGGGTGTTCATGGTCAGTGGAATGGAGAGGTCCTTTTCCACATCACGCAGGGTGATGTAGGACAGCTTCCACGTCGGCTTCATGTTGACCTGCGTGATCTGGCCCTCCACCCACAAGAAGCCAAGGCGTTCGATCCACCCCTTGATCTTCTGGTTGACCATGGATACGGGCCACGGCTGCTCCGGTGAGTTCGCGTTCATGCGAGTCATTGTAGAGATCGCTGCAGACAAGCCAGGGAGGCCTCGCAGACAATGCGCGCTTGCTTACCGGCGAACACGGTTCGACGTCCGCCCCAACGGCCGCGGCGGAACCGCGGAAAAGCCCATGATTTGGCAGCTGGGCTAAGGTGGGGAGCATGACTCTGCCTGGTACTACCGACACCCGACCAAACGACGACACCTCTGCGGCCACCCCAGCGGACACCGCGGGGAAGAAGAAGGTTTACCTCGCCGCACCGCGCGGCTACTGCGCCGGCGTGGATCGTGCCGTTGAGACCGTAGAAAAGGCGCTCGAAAAGCATGGCGAGCCGCTTTATGTCCGCAAGGAGATCGTGCACAACAAGCACGTCGTCAAGACCTTCGAGGAACGCGGCGTGATCTTCGTCGATGAAGCCGACGAGGTGCCCCGCGGATCCAACGTCGTCTTCTCCGCCCACGGCGTGTCCCCGGCCGTCCGCGACCAGGCCCGCCAGCTGGAGCTGAAGACCTTCGACGCGACCTGCCCGCTGGTCACCAAGGTGCACCACGAGGTCACTCGCTTCGCGAAGCAGGGCTACCAGATCATCCTCATCGGCCACCACGGTCACGAGGAGGTCGAAGGCACCGCAGGCGAGGCGCCGGACGTCGTCCACCTTGTCGAGGACCAGGAGGATGTCGACAAGCTGGAGTTCGCGGATGACGAGAAGCTCGTCTGGCTGTCTCAGACCACCCTCTCCGTCGACGAGACGATGCGCACTGTGAAGATGCTGCGGGAAAAGTTCCCGCACATCCAGGATCCGCCGTCCGACGACATCTGCTACGCCACGCAGAACCGCCAGGTCGCGGTGAAGGCCATTGCTCCGAAGGTTGACCTGATGATCGTCGTCGGTTCCCAGAACTCTTCCAACTCGGTGCGCCTCGTCGAGGTCGCACTGCAGAACGGGGCGAAGGATGCCCACCTCGTCGACTACGCCGAGCAGGTCAAGCCGGAGTGGTTCGAGGGCGTTGAGAACGTCGGAGTGACCTCGGGCGCCTCCGTGCCTGAGATCCTCGTCCGCGGTGTGCTCGAGCTGCTCGCCGAGCGGGGCTACGCCGACGTCGAAGAGGTCACCACCGCCACGGAGGACTTGATCTTCTCCCTGCCACGCGAGCTGCGCCCGTCCCGCACCGCCGGCCGGAAGGCTTAGGCGCCCGTACAGTGAAGCCAGGATAGGGGAATGATCCGCCTGGTTTGATGCGAAAACCCACCACGAGCATCGTCGTGGTGGGTTTTGCTCTTGCTAGGGATCGAGGCTGAAAGCTGTGTCAGCTGGCGTGTCCCTGTGCGCGGACCAATTCGGTTATCCCGCAGGTGACGCCCCGCTCCCCGCTAGTAGTCGCGGTCCTCAGCGGATGCCCGCCCGGTGCCGGTGTCTCGGCTCCGCGGCAGGGGGCTGCGGCGGTTGTCGTAATCCGAAGAACCAAAGCGCGACTCGCCATCGGCGGGGGAGGGGTAGCCAGTGGAGTATCGGGATGAAGACCCAGAGGAGCGATACCGCTGAGCCGAGCGCTCATCAGCCCGGCCCGGGACACCACGACGGCGCTCGGAGGATGCCCGCAAATCCTCCCGGCTATAGCTGCGGGCGCCCTCAGTACGGCGCTGTTGGAATCGCGCCGGGTCGAAGGGCACATTCTTCCCGCTGGTAGCCGAACGCCGGTGCGCGGCACGAGAACGAGCACGCTGGGAGAGCTCCTCGTTGGAGCGGTTGGCGTCGGACTGGCGGCGCCGGCGCTGCGTGGCCCTGGCCCGCGCACGGTCGACGCTCTCCCGGTACAGCCACCACCGCACCGCAGCGATCAGCACGCAGATCAGCATCGTGACAGCGAGCCACAGGTAATGCTGGACGATTGGGTAGGCGGACGTCGCCAACTTCGCCTTGGCCGAACCGCCGGAGGGGGCTGCGATGCGGGCGATGATGAACGTCCCCACGACGAACCAGAGTGGGAACGAGGCCACCGTCAGGAACAGGCCACGCGGCTCCACGAACAGGGTGGAGACCACCATGGCGGCGGCGAAGAGCACGAAATACCTCGTGGGCAACGTTGTGCTGCCCCAGCCGATGACAAGCCCAGTGAGCAACACCGCGGTCATCACCAGCAGGGGAGACCAGACGGGGAAGCGGGAACTTGAGTTATGCGGTGAGGTATCAGACACGGCCATTGATGTTACTTATCGCCCTTGCGTAGCGGGTTAAGCAGGTTGCTGAACGTCAGCTTTTCCTTAGTGACCTTCATCGCATGACGCTGGCCCTCCAGCCACTGCTCCGCCTTGCGCTGGGATTGCGCACCGGACAGAGAACCCGCGGTGGTGGCGAACTCGATATCCTCCATGGACTTCTCGCCCGTCGCGAGATCCGTCAGATCGCCCATGTAGCGCAGCACGACGGCGATCATTGCGGCAGCCGGCACCGCCAGGAACGCGCCGATGATGCCGAAGAGCGTGCCACCCAGCGTCACTGCCAGCAGCACGATGACCGGGTGGAGGTCCATCGCCTTGGCCTGCAGCCACGGCGACAGGACATTGCCCTCCAGCTGCTGAACAGCCAGCACCAGGATCAGGGTGAAGATCGCGGTCTTGAAACCAACGCCCACCAGTGCGATCAGGACCGAGAGAACACCGGCGACCGTGGCACCGACGATCGGGATGAAGCCCGCGAAGAAGGTCAGAACCGCGAGCGGGCCGGCCAGCGGAACACCCATGAGGAAGAGGCCACCGCCGATAAATACGGCGTCGATGAAGGAGACCAGCGCCTGGGTGCGGATGAACCCGCCGAGAGTCTGCCAGCAACGGGTCAGAGCCTCGGTGAGGTGCCAACCGACACGGCGACCGGTGATGCGGCGGATCATCGGCAAGAATTTCTCGCCGTCCTTGAGGAAGAAGAAAGTCAGCACCAGCATGATGAACAGCGTCATCAGTGCTGACAGGGTGGCGGAAGCGCCCGCGGCGACCTCAGAGGCGATACGTCCCGACTGGTTCTGCAGCCAGCTCGTCGCCTGGTTCAATGCATCGTTGAACTGGCTCTCCTGGAGATTGACCGGCGGGCCCTGCAGCCAGCGCTGAATCGTGCGAATACCGGCGTTGGCCTGGCTTGCCAGCTCTCGGGACTGATCCACCGCCGGTGGAATGATCAGTGCGAACAGGCCAGCGATTACTACGAAGAAGCCGATGATGGTCGTGGCGACCGCCAGTGCGTTCGGGAAGTGTAGCTTCTCACGCAGCACGCGGACGACCGGCCACAACACGGTACAGACGATGAGCGCCAGCAGAACCGGCAGGATGCCCACCCACAGCTTGCCGAAAGCCTTGGACGCCACGAAGGCGGCCAGGGCGATGATCAGCAGGCGCAGGCACCAGCCCGCGAACCAGCGCACGGAGGTGCCCAGCACCTCGGCACGATCCCGCACTTCGGGGTTGAGATCCTCGGCCTCATCAAGGCTGGTGTACTTATCCAGCGACCCGTCGTGGAGGTGAGGATGCTTCTTGTGGAATTCGCGAGACTTCTCGCTCAACTTCTCGGCGAGCTTATTCTTGCCGTCGGCGTGCTCGTTGCCATCGCTTTCGTTATCCGCCATTCCTTCTGGGATAGCGGGCGCAGCACCGTCGACGTTGACGCCCTTGGCGCCGCTCTCATCGTTCTGCATGGACTGGTTGTCCGTGCTGCTACGGCTGCGACCCTGATCTTCGGGCAGGGGCAGGGTGGACTCGTGATCAGCACGCCGAGAACCAGCGAGGAAGTCGGCGAAGTCGCGCTCGCCGTCGTGGTCGGGGAGATGCGCGCCCTCGCCACGGCCACTGTTGCGGGGTTCCTTGGAAGAATTCATGTATCCATCATGCCTGAAAGGTGCGCCAAAACAATGCTTAACCCCACCGCAAATCATGGATTTGCCGGTGGGGTTAGTTGTTAAGGCGGGGAGGGGGCTAGGACACCCGCACGGCGGCGAGCGCCTCGTCGTGAGTGCCTGGGGCAGTTCCCAGCTCACCGGATTCCTCATCGGTGCTGTTGGTCAGCATGATGACAGATCCGACGAGGCCACCCCAGATGACGAGGATGAAAAGCACCATCATGATCAGCGCGATTGCGGTCATGTTAGTTGTCTCCCTTCTTGGCGGGGTTCGGGGTGGCCGTGGTGGCAGCCGAGCCCTGTGCGGCTACGGCCAGGGTGTTTGGTTCGTTCTTCTTGCGGCCGAACTTCGGCACGCCGTAGTCCGAGCCCGGGATGCCATTGACGTGGACTCCCTGGCGGAACGGAGCGGTCGTCATGGTGACGGCTGCGATTGCGATGACCACAAGCACTAACCAGCCATACGTGGTGATCTGAGCGGTGCCGTAGCCCTCGTAGGGCTCCTTAATCAGGCCGAGGATCTCCGAGATCATCGTGTACAACAGGACGATCGGGGTCAGGACGAAGGCGAAGAACTGCCAGACCGGACCAACCTTCACGGAGGACACGGCGTTGAGGTGCTGAGTCATCTCCACACGGCGCTTGAACACCCACGCGGTGAGAATGAGGGACAGCGAGGCACAGAAGATGATGCCGATGTTGTTCGTCCACTTATCCATGATGTCCAGGGCGATCAGTCCGGTGGTCGCGGAGAACAGCAGGGTGGAGATGGTGCCCATGACCGCGCCGATGATGATCGCGGCGGTCTTGCGCTCCAGGTTGAACTTGTCCTTCACAGCGGAGACCACGACCTCCATCAGGGAAATCAGAGAGGTCAGGCCGGCGATGAACAGCGAGACGAAGAACAGGATGCCGAAGACCTCACCGAAAGGCATTTCGTTAATGATCGTCGGGAAGGCAACGAAGGCTAGGCCGATGCCACCGCTGACAACCTCAGAGACGTCGGTCTGCGTCTGGTGAGCCATGAAACCCAGGGCTGCGAAGACACCGATACCGGCCAGCAGCTCGAAGGAGGAGTTCGCGAAGGCAGTCACCATGCCGGTGTTCGTCAGGTTGGTGCGTGGCTTCAGGTAGGACGCGTAGGTGGTCATGATTCCGAAGCCGATAGACAGGGAGAAGAAGATCTGGCCGTAGGCGGCGATCCACACGCCCGAGTCCGTCAGTGCGCCCCAGTCCGGGGTGAAGAAGGCATTCAGGCCATCGAGCGCGCCGTCGAGGAATAGTGCGCGAACGACCATGAGAACGAACAGGATGATCAGCAGGGGGACGAAGATAGTGGTGAGCTTACCGATACCCTTGTTGACATCTGCCGCCAGCACGATGGTGGTGATCACCCACACTGCGATCATCATCAGCAGAATAGGGATAATGAACTTACCCGAGTGAGTGGACTCGGCGTCCAGGTGCAGGAAGTCGTTGAAGAAGTAGGACTCGGTGTCCGTGCCCCAGCCCAGGGAGAGCGACTTCCATGCGTAGAGGCCTGCCCAGCCGATGATGGCGGCGTAGTAGATGGTGATGAAGAAAGCCACGCCCACCTGCAGCCAGCCGATCGGCTCCGCGCGGCGGTCCATGCGGCGGTAAGCCAACGGTGCTGAGGCACGGAAACGGTGGCCGATGCTGAAGAAGAACCACAGCAGCGGGACACCCGCCGTCAGCAGGGCGATCAGATAAGGGATGAGGAAGGCACCGCCGCCGGAGTCGTAGGCGACGTAGGGGAACGCCAAATATTGCCCAGGCCCACGGCCGAGCCAATCGCCGCCATGAGGAATACCAGGCGGGTGTTGAAGGTTTCGCGGGCCTGGGAGCCCGAGTCGTCGGTGAATGCTCCGGGTGAGGTTGTGGAGCCACCGGGCGTTGTGGAGCTCATAATGTGGTGCGTCCTATCGAAAAGATAGTAGCGGGAGGCCACCGGCGGGTCCAGTGATCTACCTCACGCTCTTGAAAAGGGGATATTAGCAACACACAGCGAATTCCAAGTGATTTTTGACGTACTTTCTCGATCAACATTGGGTAGGGTGGCGCGTTTGAACCAAGGGGAGTACTTCAGGCAAGCTAGAAGGCACTATTCGATCGCATCTGTAAGGACTTGTTGAGTGTCTCTCACCCTTGGAATTGTTGGCCTGCCGAACGTCGGCAAGTCCACCCTTTTTAACGCGCTGACCCGCAATGACGTGCTGGCGGCGAACTACCCCTTCGCCACGATCGAGCCGAACGAGGGCCTGGTGGAGCTGCCGGACCCGCGCCTGGATCGCCTGGCGGAAATCTACGGCTCTGAGCGCATCCTCCCGGCCACCGTCACCTTCGTGGACATCGCCGGCATCGTTAAGGGCGCATCCGAGGGCGAGGGCATGGGCAACGCCTTCCTGGCCAACATTCGCGAGGCCGACGCGATCTGCCAGGTGGTGCGCGCTTTCACTGACGACAACGTCATTCACGTCGACGGTAAGGTTGACCCGGCCAGCGACATCTCGGTCATCAACACCGAGCTGATCCTCGCCGACCTGCAGACCCTGGAGAAGGCTCTGCCGCGCCTGGAGAAGGAAGCGCGCAAGGACAAGGACGTCGCCGACACCGTCGAGGAGGTCAAGAAGGCCCAGGCTGTCTTGGAGGACGACCGCACGCTCTTCGCCGCATCGAAGACCGGCGAGGTTGACCTGGATCTGCTCCGCGAGCTGCACCTGATGACCGCCAAGCCTTTCCTCTACGTGTTCAACTCCGACGAGGATGTCCTCACGGATGACGCGAAGAAGGACGAGCTGCGCAAGCTGGTCGCCCCGGCCGAGGCCGTCTTCCTGGACGCCCAGAGTGAGACCGACCTGCTGGAGCTGGACGAGGAGGACGCCGCGGAGCTGCTCGCCGCTGTCGGCCAGAACGAGCCGGGCCTGCAGACCCTGGCCAAGGCTGGCTTTGAGACCCTCGGCCTGCAGACCTACCTGACCGCCGGCCCGAAGGAGGCCCGTGCGTGGACGATCCACCAGGGCGATACCGCACCGAAGGCCGCTGGCGTGATCCACTCCGATTTCGAGCGCGGTTTCATTAAGGCTGAGATCGTCAGCTTCGAGGATCTCGACGCGCTGGGCTCCATGGCTGAGGCCCGCGCGGCAGGCAAGGTCCGTCAGGAGGGTAAGGAGTACGTCATGGTCGACGGCGACGTCGTCGAGTTCAAGTTCAATGTAACTTAAGGCGCGCCAGTGTTAGTCGTATGACAACACGTGCTGCCATTTACCTTCGCATCTCGCTCGATGCTGCAATGGACGGTCTTGCCATCGAGCGTCAGCGCGAAGACTGTGAAGCCATTGCAAAGCAGCGTGGCTGGATGGTCGTGTACACCTATGTGGATTAGTCGATCTCGGCCTCTAAGAAAGACGTGGAACGTCCCGATTACGACGCGATGGTGGCTAGTCTTCAGTGAGGCGAGCTAGACGCGATTATCTGCTGGGACTTGGATCGTCTAACGCGGCAGCCCGCGCAGCTCGAAGGGTGGATCGACAGAGCGGAACAGCACGGGTTGAAGCTTTTTACCGCGAATGGTGATGCGGACCTCAGTACTGACGGAGGCCGGATGTTCGCGCGCATCAAGGCGGCCGTAGCACGCGGTGAAGTCGAGCGTAAAGGGGCTAGGCAGTCACGCGCCCAACAGCAGCGTGGAGAGCGAGGGCAGACACCGTCCTCGCCGGCTACGGCGCAACGCAGGCGATGCCAGGCCCGCTGTTCACGTTCGCGTCCTTCCTCGGTGCCAGACACCACGCGCAGGTGCGGCCCTGGCTGGAGCGAATGCCGCGGTGGTCGGCATTCTCGGTGCAGCGCTGTACACCCCGGTGTTCACCGCCGGGGTTTCCGGCGTGATCACTCTGTCCATCACCGTGGTCTGCTACGCCGCGCCCACCTCGTGGAAGGTCCCGCCCTGGGCGGTCGTCATCGGCGCGGCCCTGGTCGGCTGGATTGTGCTGTGAACTTCGCTCTCGTCCGGTGCTCGGCGCTGAAGCGCGCCAAGGGAGGGAACCGGGACTAGAGCGTCACGTTGGCCAGCACCGCACCGGTGGGTTGCGCCGCGCCGGCGGCGACTTCCTCGGTGACGAGGGCTGAAGCAGTTCCACCGGGCAGCGGCATCCACACGTCGTCGTGGGGTTCTTGGCCGATGACTCCAGCCGATTCCATGGCGCCGTCATCCATGACTGCCCACACTTGTGCCCCCCCCCATGCCGTCGTCGAGAGCTGGCTGGCCGTTGACCATGGCGCCGCCCTTGCCCATGTCAGAGCTGATCACGATGTCGAGGCTCGCGCCCATCGCGTCGGCCTGACCTTGACGCGCGTCTGCCTTGGGGATCGAGGACGCAGGCGTGGTGGAAGTATTTGCCGACGTCCACGCCAATGACGAAGTCATAGGCCATGGGTGTGTTCCTCCTAGCGATGAATTAGAAGTTGGACTATTCGAGCTTCATCGCTGGGGGTGGTCGGACATACTTAGTACTGGCATCTACATTACTGTGAGACCTCATACCACCTGGGCTGGGTCAGGTTCCTATTAGCAGTTTGAGTATGTCACTGTCTTCGGCGGCATCACCCCCGGATCATTTTCAGACAGGGGCGGGAATAAGCCATACCGAAGCCAGCGACTAGTTCTACTGTCCTTTCAGACGGAGGGAACGGAAATAAACATAACCCGCCCAATCGGGTGGACAGGCTATGAATCTTCGGTGCCCTGAGGTGGAACTGCTAACAACGAAATGGGGGGGAACGGGGGCAAAGTCAATAATTTGAGTCTGGCATAAGTTGATAAGGATTGCCTAACCTAATGCTGTTTCAAGTTATGGTCCCGATCGGGAATCGGCAACGGAAGCGAGGCGGCGACGATGAACAGAAAACGTGGATCGACCAGAGAACCCCTCTCCGGAGGGGGAGTCGGGGACGCGGGCCCGGACGGGACGGGCGACGGGCGGTTGGTACACGTCGCACCGGTCGCAGTGGGTGGCCGACCATCCACCCGCGACATGCTCGTCGCCGCCGCGATCGGCGTCGCGGGGTCTCTCATCGTCGTGCCCCTGACCTACCTGCAGGTGTTCGCCGGCATCGCCCACGTTTATCTCGTCGCGGCGACGCTCGGGTTGTGGTTCCTGCCGTGCGTCGTTCCCCTCATCGTCGTCCGCAAGCCTGGCGCGAGCCTCATCGCGTGCCTTGCCATGGGCGTCGTGTCCGCGGCGACCACCCCGTTCGGCGTCGCCGCGATCGGGGCGCTGATCATGGAAGGATTGCTCATCGAGCTTCCGTTCATGGTCACCCTGTACCGGCGGTGGACGCGTCCCCAGTTCGTGGCGTCGGCGATGTTATTCTCCGCGCTGATGGGAACGATGGCCCCGCGTGCCGTCGGCGTCGACTCGCCGACCACGCCCATGGCCCTGATCAGCTTCGCCGTAGCCTTGGCATCGAGCCTGGTGTTTTTGGTCCTGGGCTTTGCCGTCGCAAAGGGGCTCCGCAGCCGCGGGGTCACCCGATGACCGGCGGAGCGCCCGCGTGCGCCGGTGCGACACGCGGGACGGCCCCGGCCCGGTTGCGGGTCAGTGGCGCGGGAGTGCGGCACGCCGATGGGCGATGGGCACCCGACATGGTGGACCTCTCCTTCGATTTCGGCACGATCAACGCCATCACGGGGCCCGTGGGATGCGGAAAGACGAGCCTGGCCCACCTCATCGCTGGACTGATACCCTCGCACATCCCCATCGACCATGCCGGATCCGTGCACATCGTCGATGCCGACGGCACCGAATGCCCCGTGGACCGGGACCGGGTCACCTTCGTCGGGCAAGACCCGGCGACGCAGGTGCTCACGCTCCGAGTCGTCGATGACGTGTCCATGGCCCTCGAGTTTTCCCTCGTGGAAGCCGGCATCGTCGCCAAGCGATCAGCCGAGGCCCTAGCGGAGCTCGGGCTGTCAGAGCTCGCAGAGAAGGATCCGTGGGCTTTGTCGGGCGGGCAACGCCAGCGGATGGCCATCGCCGGTGCGGTGGCCAGGGCGCCGGAGGTCATGATCTTCGACGAGCCCGCGGCCCACGTCGACGAGGACGGTCGCCGGTCGCTGTTCGCCGCCATCCGTGACTTGCGGGCCCCGGGGCGCGTCATCCTGCTCATCGAGCACGACCTCCGCCCGTTCGACGGGTGGGTCGACACGGTGACGATCCTCGATGCGGACGGGAGCGTCGCCGCCCACGGAGCGCCGGATAGCATCGCGGTGAAGGGCATTGCGACGACGGCCGCGACCGCCGGAACGCCGGACGCCAGTACGCAGGGCACGGGGGCACCGGACCGTCCCGGTCCGGACCGGCGGCGAAAGTCCCGGAGGGCCGGGAATGGCACCGATCCGGAATCGGAGGCGGATGCCGTTCCACTGCTGGCCTTGACCGGAACCCACGTGGCCCGAGGCGGGGAGAAGATCCTGAACGGGGCCGATCTGACACTGGAACGGGGCGAGATTCATACCCTAGTCGGCGCCAACGGAGCCGGTAAGTCCACCTTGCTGGCGGTGCTGTCGGGCCAGATGAAGGCGGGAGCGGACCTCCGGATCGACGGCGCGTCCGCCTGGCGCGTCCCCGACGCCTTCGCGTCGTGGGCGTTCCAGAACCCCGAGCACCAGTTCACCCGCGCGACCGTCGCCGCGGAAATCGACTCCGCGCTGGCCGGCACGGACCCGCACGGGCCACTCGGCACCGATGAGCTGCGGAAACTGCGGGAAGCCCTGTTCCCCCGGGCACTTGACCCCGTCTCGCCGTTCGTCCTGTCGGGCGGACAGAAAAGACGGTTGGGCATCTTCCTGGCGGTGGCGGCCAATCGCCGTTTGCTGCTTCTCGACGAGCCGTTGGCGCACCTGGATTCGCCGAGCGCGCGCATCGTGCTGGATGCGCTGGCGGAATACGCCGGGGCCGGCGGAACCGTTGTGTTCACGTGCCACGATCGCCGTGTCGCGCGAACGTGGGCGGATCGGGCGAGCATCGTCGCCGAAGGGAAGGTCGCCTGGTCCGGTCCCGCGGCCGACGTGCCGGCTGCCCCGGAGTCGTCCCGGCGGGATCGCGCACTGCCCGCGGCCGGCGCACGGACGTCCGGGGACGAAAGCCCCTGGACCGGTGAATCCGCCGCTCGGAGGCGCGCGGGGTTGAACGCCATCACGATCGTCGCGGCGGTGATGCTCGTCCTCGTCGCCGGGCTGCTCTCCGGCGGAGACGCCGTTCTCGCGCTGACGGGGGTCGCGTTCCTCGCACTCGCTGCAATCGCGGAGCGCGACGTTCGGGCGACGGCGGGGAAGGTCCTCCTCGTCCTGTTGATCGGGGTGTTCTTCGGCCTGCTCGGGTGGCGCTCCGAGTTCTACGGCGGTGGGGATCCGGCGGAGGCCGTCCGCCACGGCATCCATCACGGACTGCTGCTGACGGCCGTGTTCGCGGGGACGGTCCTGGTCTCCGCGTGCATGCGCGTCGAGGAGCTTTTCGACACCATGGTGCAACGCTTCCGGGTGCCCTACACATGGTGCACCATAGCGATTTCCGGGGTGAGCATCGCGGCGTTCCTGCGCAGCGAAATCCCCCATCTGACATGGGCGATTAGATTGCGCTCGATGCGACCGGGGCAGTCTTTCCGCTCCGGCTTCATTCGCGCGACGACGCCCGCGCGCATCGCCTTTCCCTTGTTCGTCAGCGCCGTGCGCTGCGCCGAAAAGCTGTCCTTGACCCTGGCGATGCGCAACTTCGGCCGCCATCCGCGGCGCACCTTCCGCACCGATCACCCCTGGCGAGTGCGTGACGGATTCGCGGCCGCAGCGTCCGCCGCGGCCTTCGTCGCCGCCCTGGTGTCCGCAGTGACTTGACGGACGCCCGGAACCGGCGGGTCCCGGGCCCGCGAGCGTTTCCGAGCTTGTGCGGAGACGCGCCCCACCCAGTTGCTTCACCCTTTCAACCCTTCAGACACATCCTCCGGGTCACGCCATGCGGGCCCGGTCCGCCCGGCACCGGCATGGCGCCGACAACCGAAAGAGGTACCAATGAACACGATCCGGACCATCAGCGACGTGCTTCGGGACAAGGCCGATGAGATGAAAAAGGGGGCCGATCTTGATCCCGCGCTGGTGTTTCTCGACAGCCTGGCTCCGGGGATCGCGGTCGACGTCGGGGATTTCGGCGCGGAATCCGAAAAGGGGCTGCTGTCCCGGGTGGCGCCCTCGATCGCCGATCTCCCGCACGGAACGCCGGTTGCCCGCCTCTGGGCGGAGTTCGGCGGGGTCGATGAGACCGACGGGGAACGGGGGGCCCGTCTGCGTGCCCTGGCCGCAGCAGTCGCACCGACGCTCCTGGAGGACCTTGGGCTTTCCGGCGACCGGGTGACGGCGACGGAGTTCAACTCGCTGCGCTCGCTCATCGATGCCCGCACCCGGTACCGGCCCGAGGGTCGGGTGAGGGAGGCGTTGTTCGTTCTCCCCGATGACGGCGAGGCTCACAACCACGACCAGTGGCGGGACCACCTCGTCGATGACCTCTGCGTCGCCGGCGTCGCGGGAAACCACTATTCGTTCGTCCTCGGAGAGGATGCCGCGCTGACCGGGGCCCTCATCGGGGAGTACATCGAACGCCGGCGCCAGGCGCCGGAAACGGACGACAGGGCAGCGGACCCGTCGTCCGAAGGAATCGACCGGTCGCGGGACCGGGGAAACGAAATGGAACATGACTGACCGACGAAACGGCGGGGAAGCACGGGACCGCGACGCGGGCGAACCCGTGAAAGTGCTGGTGGCCGGAGGTACCGGCGTCACCGGACGGCTCGTCCGGGGGATGCTCGGCGTCGTCGATGGGATTGAGCTGGCCTACACTTCCCGGCAGAAACCGGACGATGGCCCGGGGCGGCACTTCCCGCTGAGGATCGCCGCCGGCCACAACGAGATCTGCAGGGTCTTCCGCAAACACGATTGGGTGGTCAACTGCACCGGCCCGTTCGAGGTGCATGCAGACTCACTCGCCCGTGCTTGCATCGACTCAGGCACCGGGTACATCGACGTCAACGATTCGATCGACGCCCGCCGCGCGATCATGGCCCTCGACGGGGATGCTCGGCGGGAGGGGGTTCCCGTGCTCACCGGGTTCGGCCTGTGCCCGGGCTTGTCGACGGCCCTGTTGATGCTCGGGGCCCGCGCTGCGGGGGCCGAAGAGGTCCGCGATGTGCGGGTCGATCTGCAAATTGGCGCCGACCAGGAATCCGGGGCCGCGTCGGTCGAGTCGATGTTCCGGACTATCCGCGGCGGGTACCGCACGATGCTCGGCGGCACCATCGTCGAGGTGCGGCGCAACCCGGTGTCGTCGCAAAGCGGAATCAGCTGCGAATGCCCGGACATCGACGTCGTACGCGAGGTGTGCCCCTCGATCCGTGGATATTCCTACCACGTCGCCTTCGATGCCCTCCCCGATGAGTCGGTGGAGAAAATCCGCACGTCGAGACTGTACTCGATGCCCGTTGTCTCCGGTCTGCTCGCCCGTCTCGGGGCGGCCGTGACATCGCGGAAGGCGCGGGCGAAGGGCACTCCGCAACCCGCCGAGCTGGTCGTCGCACTGTCCTCCGCCGGCGCGGGCGATGCGGGGCCGGCGGCCGAGACGACCGTCGTCCGGGCGACCGGCCCGGGTTCCTACAAAATGACCGCGGCGATTGCTGCCGCCACCGTTGTGGCGGTCGCGGGGAAGCCGGTCGCGCCGGGGTGCCGGGATCTCGTCGGCCACCCCCGGCTCCTCGAACCGGTCCTCGCCTTCGCCCGCGATGCGGGCATCCATATCGAGGTGCCACATGACAACCCGACCACGGGGCCGCTGCCGACAGCGGCCCACTGCGATACCAAAGAAAAGGGGAAACGATGACGGATCAAGCTGAACGAGGTGCGGCGATCGTCGTCCGCGACCTCACGAAGAGCTACCCGATTGCGGGCAAAGCGGGCACCCCGCCCGAAGGCGGGGCAGGTGCCCCGCCGGACGGCGGGCGCAAGGGAAAGCGCGGTGCCCGGATGCGCAAGCATGTGCTCGACGGCGTGAGTTTCACCGTGCCCACCGGGGCGATCGTGTCATTCCTCGGCCACAACGGTGCAGGCAAGACCACCCTCATCCGAATCCTGTCGACGCTCATCACCGCCGACTCCGGCGAGGTGAGCATCTTCTCGCGCGACGTGAAAGAGGACCCGGCGGGCGTGCGCGCTGACATTGCCACCACCGGCCAATTCGCGGCGATCGACGAGAACCTCACCGGCCGGGAGAACCTGGAGTTCTTCGGGCGGCTGCGCGGACTCGACCGCGCCGCCGCGGCCGCCCGCGCGACGGAACTGCTCGCGCAATTCTCGCTCGCAGACAGTGCCTCGACGCTGGCGTCGGCCTATTCGGGTGGCATGCGGCGCCGCCTCGACATCGCCGCGTCGCTGTGCGTCGTGCCCAGGCTGCTGTTCCTCGACGAACCCACGACGGGGCTGGACCCGGTCAGCCGCGAAGAGCTGTGGGGCTTCATCCGGCAACTGCGGGACGACGGAATGACCCTGGTGCTGACCACCCAGTACCTGGAAGAGGCGGAGGCGCTGGCAGACCACGTCCATCTGCTCAAGGATCGCCGCATCGTCGCCAGCGGAACGCCGGAGGAATTGCGCCGCGCCTTCGGGTCGCACGTGCTCCGCGTGTCCTTCGCCACCGCCGCCGAGGCGGAGGCGTTCGCCCGCTGCCTCGGGGGAACGTGCCTGGACGGCGCCCGCGTCGCGGGGAAGTCGGTGTCCCTCGACGTCGACCCCGGACCGCGGGTCCTCGAGGCGGTGGCGCAGGCGATGGAGGCCTCGGAAGCGTTGCCGGATTCGCTGAGCGTGTCGCCACCCACCCTCAACGAGGTGTTCATATCGATGAACGCAGGGGGTGCGGCGCGATGAGTGCGACGTCGGTCGCGGCGTTTCTCCGTCGGGATCTGCTGCTGTTGCGACGCAACACCGCGTCGCTGATCTCCATGTTCGTGGTTCCGCCCCTCTTCCTGCTGTGCCTGTACGCGGTGTTCGGGTACTCGGCGGAGCAATCCGGCTTCGGGTACCTGCGTTTCGTGCTCGGCGGCTGCCTGTTCCAGGCGGCGATGTTCACCGCCGCGGCGTCGGCGATGGCGGTGGGACAGGACGTCGAATCCGGGCTCGTTGACCGCGTGCGCGTGTTGCCCGGGGCCACAGGCGGCTATGTCGCCGGCAGGCTCGTCACCGATGTGCTGCGGATGTCCGCGTCGATCGCGGCGCTGCTGGTCGTCGCGTGGGCCTGCGGCCTCGACATGGCTGTCGGTGACGTCGCGTGGACTGTCCTGTGGTCGCTGCTCGCCGCGGCGGTCCTGTCCCTGGTCACGGACGGGGTGATCCTGATGGTGCCCGCCCCGGTGTCGACGGCCTCATCGATCCAGGCGCTGGAAATGCTGCTGCTCATGTTCTCCACCGCGTTCATTCCGGCGACCGCTTTGGACGGCTCCCTTCGCGACGTCGTGCGCCACATGCCTTTTTCGCCGGTGATCGAGGTGATTAGGGCGGCGTCCCCGGACGCCTTCCCGGATCGCGCCGGGGAAGAGGCCGCCCTATGGCTCGGTGTCGCGGCGGTCGCCGGAATCGTCCTGTTCATCCGCCGGTTCACCTCGAGGAGCGAATCATGATTGGCGCCATCTTCGTGCATCTGCGGCGCATCGCCCACATTTGGCTGCGGCGCCCCGACTTCTGGTTCATGACGTTCATTGCTCCGCTCGTGTACCTGTTCATCGTCAACCGCATGTTCGGTGGCCTGGTCAGGCAGCTCACCGGAGAGTTCGAACTCCGGAACGCGGTCATCCTGGTCGTGACGGCGTGGGCGTTCATCCTGGCCATCACGGGATCATCCACCGTGTTCGTTGAACGCAGCAATGGCTTCCACGAGCGGTTGATCACCATGCCGGCACCGTACGCGGCCGTGCCGGCCGCACGGATCATTGCCGAGTTCATCCGGATCATGGCGATGACGGCCGTCGTCGCGGCGGTGGCCGCCTTGCTTTCCGACGGCCCACCGGAGGTGTCCTGGTGGTGGAGGATCGCGGTGACCGGCGCGATGGTTGCCGCGGCGGCCGCATGCACCGGCACGTACATCGCGTTCTCCATCACCAGCCCCCAGGGTTCCGTGGCCCTCATCCCGTTAATCATCGTTGCGATGTTCGTCAACACGGTGCTCATGCCCGCCGACCACTTCCGTCCCCTCCTGCGCGGAATCGCCGGGCACACCCCCGTATCCGCGGCCGGCGAGGCCGTCAACGGCACCGGGGCTGCGGGTCTGGTGGTCTGCGCGGCCTGGTTCTTAGGCATCGCCGTGCTCGCGGCGTGGGGCATCGCCGTGAAAACGAGGCCGGGGGAGTCTGCATGACGGCCCGCGAATCCGAGCATCTAACCCGAAACCGCCGCGTGGATGCGGCCCACACACCCGGAGACAGAACCAGATGAAGTCGATTGCCCAGATCGTCCAGAACAACCGCAGGCTCCTCGCGGCCTACGAGGACAAGGTCCAGCCGAGGTTCCTCAGCCGCTATGCGCGCGAACCGATGGACGCCGCCGTGTACCGGAAGCTCCGTGCGCTGGATCCCGGGCCGGATGCGCCGGCCCGGGTCCTCGACCTCGGTTGCGGAACCGGGTGGCTCGCCCGCACGCTCGCCGCTGAGTCTCGCTATCGCAGGGCGAACATCGTCGGCTACGACCTGTCGCCCAATGCGATCCGCATCGCCCGCGAACGCGCCGCCGCCGACGGGCTTGGGGCCCGGACGGAATTCCACGTTGCCGACATCCTCACGCCGCTCGCGGGAGAGCCCGGCGGGGCCTGTGAAATCTGGGTGTGTGGCGCGCTCCACCAAATGAAGGATGCGGGAGCCGCGCTCGGCAGGGTCGCCGGGCTGCTCGCCGATGGAGGCATCGCTTACGTGCAGACGTTCGTCGAGGATCCCGACGTGAACGAGCATGTGGACATGGCCGTCGTTGCGAAGATGGGCCACCGGGTGTTCCGGGGCAGCGAGGTCGAGGACCTCGCCGAAGCCAACGGGCTGAAGCTGGGCGGAGCCTCACACGCCGGCATGGTGTACTTCTGCACTCTCACGAAGAAAAGCGCGATCGGGGAGGCGGGCAAGTGAGCGCCGTGGACGGGACCGTAGGCCCGTGGTCGCTGCTCGCCCCGATTCGGACCCGGATGCGTGCGGTGGTCGCGTTATCCGTCCTGTCGTCGGTGGCTACCGTCGCTTCGCTGGTCGGCATCATCGACATCGCGATGACGTACCCGGAGGCCCCGGAGCATCGGACGTGGTTGGCCGTGGCTGTCATCGTCGTCGCCGCAACGGTGCGCATGGCCGCGGACGGCGCCGCCGGCATGCTCTCGCACCGGGCGGATAACGACCTGCAGCTCCACCTCCGGCGCCGGCTGGTCGCCCAAATCCGGAAGTTACCGCTGGGCTGGCTGGACGCCCGGCGCTCGTCGGGAATCATCGAGTCGGTTGAGAAGGACGTCGCGGCTGTCCACCAGCTCATGGGCCACACCGTCGGTGAGACCGTGGTGGCGGTGCTGGTTCCCCTGCTTTCCCTCATCGCGCTCGTCGCGGTGGATTGGCGGATCGCGGCGGTGGCGGTCGTCCCGGTGCTGGTCACCTTCGCCCTGATGGGCGTGATGATTTCGCGCGGAGCCGGTCTTCAGCGCGACTACGAGCGAGCCTCCGAAAAAGTGACGGCCGCGGTCATCGAGTTGGTGCGCGGTATCCCGGTGATGAAGTCCTTCGGACGCGCCAACCAGGGCGCGGGTCGCTACGATGCCGCGGCGTTGTCGTTCGTCCGCGCGTGGTCCGCCTGGTCCCGGCAGTCGAACATCTATCTCGGGCTCATCGACGTGGTGACGTCCCCGACCACAGTCCTCGCAGTGGTGTGCGGGGCCGGCCTCGCACTGAGGGACGCCGCGGGCGGCATACCGGAGGGTCTCGTCGCCGGGCTGGTTCTCAGCCTTGGACTCTCCGCGGCGATCGTGCGGGTGGCCATGAACTCCGAACCCATCATCGCGGGGATCGCCGCTCTGAAGTCCATCGCGGAGGTGCTGGGCACGCCGCCGATCGCCGAGCCCGCCGAGCCGGTGCCCGCGCGCGGAGGCGCGCTCGAGGTCCGGAACCTGGTCTTCTCCTACGGGGATGGGCCGCGGGTCCTCGACGGGATGTGCGCGACGTTCGAACCAGGGACCCTCACTGCGCTGGTGGGGTCCTCCGGTTCCGGAAAGTCCACCGTCGCCCGGCTGTTGGCGCGTTTCCACGACCCCGTTGAAGGCTCGGTGCTACTGGGCGGCGTCGATCTTCGCGACATCGCCGTGCGCGACGTGCACCGCTCGGTGTCGGTGGTGTTCCAAGATCCGCAGTTGTTCACGCTGCCGTTGCGGGAGAACATCCGGCTGGCCAGGAGAGACGCCACCGACGACGAAATCATGGCGGCCGCGAAGCTCGCGAACCTCGATGCGGTCATCGCGGCGCTGCCGAAGCGCCTGGATTCGGTGGTCAACGTCGACGTGACCTTTTCCGGTGGTGAGGCGCAGCGCGTGGCCATCGCGAGGTCGATCGTCACGGACGCGCCGGTGCTCATCTTCGACGAGGCAACCGCTTACGCGGATCCGGCTTCCGAGGCCCTCATCCAGTCCGCAATCGAGCGTTTGGCCCGTTCGCGGACGGTGATTGTGATCGCGCACAGGTTGAGCACGATCCGCAACGCCGACCGCATCCTCGTTCTCGATGGGGGAGCGGTCGCGGAGGCGGGTACCCACGACGAGTTGCTTGCGCGCGGTGGCCGCTACCGGGATTTGTGGCGCGCGTTCGTGCTCGACGACGAACCATCCGCCCCGCGGGGCACTGAATCAGACGATGAAAAGGCGGCAAACCGATGATTCGGGACTTGTGGTCGATGACGGATCGGCGCTCGAGAATGACGCTGGTGTGGCTCATTGCGTTGGCCACGCTTGCCGCGCTGGCCCAGGGAGCGGCGTTCGTCGCGCTGCTGCCGCTGCTGTCGGCTCTGGCCGAGGGAGATGATGCGACGGCGTGGCGTTTCACCGGCGTCATCGCCGACCTCGCGGCCGCCCATGCGGTGCTGTCCCTCGCCGCGGGGACGGTCGGCAGGGCGAATTCCGCAGCGGTGCTGTCGTCCCTGCTGCGTTCCCTGGGCGAACGCGTGCTGACGTTGCCACTCGGGTACGTCACCAAGTCCACGGCCGGCCGCTTTTCGGAGATGGCGTCGTCGGGTATCGCGTTCGCGGCGTCCGTGCCGCACGTGATCCTGCGGCCCGTCATCGCCGCGGTGGTTACGCCGACCGTCATCGCCTTCGGAATTCTGGCGGTGGATTGGCGCGTCGGTTTGGTTCTTGTCGCGTCAGCGCCGGTGCTCTTCTTCGCCTACCGGGCCATTGGCCGGGTCGGCGGGGAGTCGGACGAAGCGCATGCTGAGGCCGTCGCTGCCGTCTCCGGCAGGCTGATCGAGTTCACCCGCGGCCAGCAGGCGATTCGCGCCGCGGGCGACGGTTCGGCGGCGGACGCGATGGTGGATGAGGCTATCCAGGCCCAGCACGATGCGTTCGCGAAGGCGACGTCGACGCAGGGGGCAGCCATCGGACGGTTGGGTTCGATCGTCCATGCGGTGTTCACGGCGGCGGTGATCGTCGCCGTGGCAGTCGTCGCGACGGGCGGGATGGCGCCGGCGCATTTGGCGCCGATACTCATCGTGCTCGTCCAGTTCACCGGACCGATCACCACGGCGGGAGCGTTGTCCGGCGGTTTCGGCGCGGGCCGCAACACGTTAGCTGCGTTGCGTGACCTGCGGGCAATCCCCGTCCTTCCTGAACCTGCCGCACCGGAGCTGCCCGACGGGCATGACGTGGAGTTCCGCGGCGTGAGCTTCGGGTACGGGGAGAAGAAGGTCCTCGACGGCGTCAGCTTCCGTGCACCTCAGGGAGCGCTGGTTGCCGTAGTGGGACCGTCGGGGGCGGGCAAGACGACAGTCATGCGGCTGTTGTCGCGTTTTCATGATCCGGACTCGGGGGAGATCCTCATCGGCGGGGTGCCCTTGCCTCGGATCGGCACCGACGGCGTGAACTCGCTGGTGACCCCGGTGTTCCAGGAGACGTTCCTTTTCGACGCGTCCGTGCGGGACAACCTGGTCTTCGCCGACCCCGGCTTCGGTTCCAGGCCCGGTGACGGGGACCGCTTGCGCGAGGCTGCCCGGCGTTCCGGGGTGGACCGCATCGTGGAGCTGCTGCCTTCCGGGTGGGATACCCCGGTGGGGGAGGAGGGGACGCTGCTGTCGGGAGGTGAGCGGCAGCGCCTCGCCATCGCCCGAGCGCTTCTGAAGGATTCCCCGGTGGTGCTTCTCGACGAGCCGACGTCCTCGCTGGATGCGGCCACTGAGCGGGCGATCGTCGGCACGATTGAGGCGTTGCGCGGCGATCACACCGTGATCGTCGTCGCCCATCGCCTGCACACCATCCGCGATGCCGACCTCATCGTCGTGCTTTCGGAGGACGGGACGGTCGCAGAACGGGGCACGCACGATGAATTGCTGGCGAAGGGCGGCCGCTACGCCGAGTCTTGGGCGTGCCGGACGGGGAGTTCCCCGGGATCCAGATCCAGCTCGTCGTGGACCACCACGACGACGGCATCGGAGAAGCGCGGATAGCTAGTTCATCTCGCACCAGATTGGCTTAGTTCCCAGGAGCCAAAGCGCACCGCGCAGACACCCCAGTGGAGGAGCAAGAGCACGAGGAGCGCCAAGGAAAGTGCGTGCCAGCCTTCGTCCCAAGCACCCAAGCACAGAGTGCCCACGGGGAAGGTAGAGCCCCACCAACCAGGGCCCGTAGGGCGCCCAGTGGAGGACAGCCTCGTAGAAGCAGTACATGGCATAGAGGACACACGGTACGGCGAGGGTGAACATGATGAGGCCGTACAGGTGAGTGTCGAAAAGCAATGTCGATGCTGCCGTCGACTGGCCGACAACACCGAGGGGAATCCACGCTGTACCCGCGGCTGCGCCACGTGGGCGCGTGCGGGACCAGTAGCAGTAGAGGAAGAGCGGGATCGCGGTGAAGAACGTGAGGAAGAAGCACAGCTCACCCGCGTAGTGATAAAACTCGCCGTGATGGGTGGCCAGCTGCCCGGCGGATGTCGCGGCGACCATCGGGGACACCAGCGCCAAGCCCCACGGGAACGCAGGCTCGGTGTAGTGAGCGGACTGCTTCCACAAACCCCAGAGTTGCCACAAGCACACGATGATGGCCAGTGGCGCGCCGATCCACCAGCTGACCAGCTGGAACGCATCGTTGCCCGTGAGTGCCGTCCACGCCGAGCCGCACGCGAGCAGCCCCATCGCGTACATGCCCCACGCCGCCATGTTCTGGCGTCGCGGCGGCTCATTGCGCACGCCGACCGTGAACACAACAAGGAGCCCCGCCGCGATGAGCGCAAACACGAGCTGGGCTACATGAAATCCATGTAACCCAGTCAAACTCGACGCAATCGAGGTTCCCATTAAAGCGCCGGCCCAAGCGGGACCGAACTTTGGCAACGTCATAGGACTAACGCTAGGCCTGCCACCTCGTCTCATCCACTTTGGGTCGGGGCTTTGTGGTTTTTAGAACGCGAATGGCCTGAAGCGCGCCAAGGGACGGAACTGGGACTAGAGCGTCACCTTGGCTAGCACCGCACCGGTGGGTTGCGCCGCGCCGGCGGCGACTTCCTCGGTGACGAGGACTGAAGCAGTTCCACCGGGCAGCGGCATCCACACGTCGTCGTGGGGTTCTTGGCCGATGACGCCGGCGGATTCCATTGCTCCGTCGTCCATGACTGCCCACACTTGTGCCCCCATGCCGTCGTCGAGAGCTGGCTGGCCGTTGACCATGGCGCCGCCCTTGCCCATGTCAGAGCTGATCACGATGTCGAGGCTCGCGCCCATCGCGTCGGCCTGACCTTGACGGGCGTCGTCGGCCTCCATGACTGCGTGCATTTCGTCGACGCCCTGGGCTGTCACGGATTCGCGTGACTCGTCGACAGTGAATTGGGTGACCGCGAACCCGCCACCGGCGATGAGCACAACGGCGGCTGCTGCGGCGGTTGCGAGACGTCGCCCGGAGCGGTTCTTCCGCGCGGTGTCGAAGTCAGCGACCTGGTCGGTGGCGTCGATACGCTCCATGATTGAGCGTTTGAGCTCCGGTGGCGGGGTGACCGGCGTGGCCGCGGAATTGAAGAGGTCCTCGATATCTTTATCCATCACAGGCCCCCTTTCAACGACACGGCCTTGCGAAGCTTTTGCAACCCGTCGCGTACCCGGGTGTTGGCTGTTCCGAGAGCGACGCCAGTGGCATCGGCGATTTCTTGGTGGGTGAGTTCCCCAAAATACGCGAGCATGAGCGCACTTCGATGGGGCTCTCCGATTGAATCAATGAGTTCTTGTAGCTCCTCAGACTCTAGTTGCTGTTGAGCTTCGTCCTCAGCGGCAGCGACCCACGTGGTCAGTTGACTGTTGAAATCGTCGGTGTCGCGGGCTTGGGAGCTGCGCCAGCTCCGCAGCCGATCGATGGCTCGCGATTTGGCTAGCCGCAGTACCCATGACTTGGCGCTGCCGCGGTGTGGGTCGAAGGTGTGGGCGCTTAGCCATACCTCCACGAAGACTTCTTGGGTGACCTCTTCCGCTTGGGCCCGGTCGCGCAAGATGTGGGTGGTGAGACCGAGAACCTGTGGGGCCAGAACGTCGTAAAGCTCGGCGAAAGCGACTTTATCGCCCGCGCGCACGCTTTCTAAGAGACGGTCAGGATCCACAGATTCCAAATCTAACACCTGGGTCATGTGCTACTTGGATTCTTCCATCATTTTGTCTTCGCTCATCATGGCATCGGAGGACGGTGCCATGGAGTCGCTCATCATCGCCTCGGAAGACGGGGCCATGGAGTCGCTCATCATCGCCTCGGAAGACGGGGCCATGGAGCCGTCCATCTTGTCCTCCATCTTCTCCCCGGAGTCGTTGCATGCAACGAGGCCGACGGCGGCGATGACGATGGCGCTGACGCCGGCGATTGCGCGGTTGATAGACATTTTGTCTCCTTCACTTTGTCGGTTCGCAGGCGCAGTATTTCTGGCCCGTCACTGAGTACTACGGAGCCGGGGGCTGATGCGGATTGGACCAATCCGGTGCGGGTGCTCACTCCGTAGTGCTGGGTGTAGGAAAGGCAACCGGAAAGTAGAGGAAACTCATGATCAGCGTGATTCTTGTCGGATTCATCGGAGGTCTGATCACGGCATTGTCGCCGTGCATTTTGCCGGTGTTGCCGGTGGTGCTGGGTGTCAGCGTCGGGCGTAAACCGTCGCACGTGGTGACAGGTTTGGTCGTGAGCTTCGCCGCGATCGCGCTGCTGGGTACGATTCTGCTTAGTGCGCTGCATTTGCCACAGTCAGTATTGCGCTGGGCGGGAGTGGTGTTGCTGGCATGGGTGGGGCTGGGAATGATTTTCCCGCCGGTGGGGGAGGTGTTGCAGAAGCCCTTTGACGCGCTTCCGCGCCCCACGGCATTGCAGGAGAAAACGCGCGGCAAGGGAGGTTTTCTCATCGGTCTGGCCCTTGGCGCGGTGTACGTTCCGTGCGCGGGCCCGGTGCTTGCAGCGGTGACGGTGGCGGGCCCGACTGGGCATATCGGCTGGAACACGGTGGTGCTCACTGTTGCGTTCGCGATTGGGCCCGCGCTGCCGCTGTTAGTGTTCGCCCTGGCGAGCAACAAGATCGGTGACAAGGTAGACGCGGTGCGGCGCCACCGTAAGGCCATCGGCGTGCTCATCCTGGTCTTCACTGCGGCGTTTGCTCTCGACGCGCCGGCGGCGATCCAGCGTGCGCTGCCGAATTGGACGTCGTCGCTGTCGAACCGTTTTGAGAATTCAGACTTGGCCAATGACGCTCTCAACAAGGTCGGACCAACTGGGAGCGGTTCACTGCAGTCGTGCCGCCGCGCCGACCCCGCGCAGCTGCAGGATTGTGGCCCGGCACCGGAATTCGCGGGGCTGACGAACTGGATCAACGCCGACCAGCCGCCGAGCCCGCAGGACGGTGGTGTCATGCTCGTTGATTTCTGGGCGTACGCCTGCATCAACTGTCAGCGTGCGGGGGAGCACATCACGAAGCTTTACGACACTTATCGAGATTCCGGCCTCACCGTCGTCGGCGTCCATTCCCCTGAGTACGCTTTCGAGCACGACCTGGGCAATGTCCGCAACGCCGTAGAAAAGGAAGGTATCCACTACCCGGTGGCGCAGGACAATAAACCATTACTGGATACTCACCACAGCGTTACTAAATCCGTGGTCCTAACAGCTATCGCGTCCCCATTCGTGGCCATGTCTCAGTCGTTTAGCAAGCAGGCGAATACGCTCTGGTACGAGATTTTCGATGTCGTCAAAGACAACTCGCTGGTGGACTACTCGGGGCCGACTCCTGCGGATAACGTGATGGAACGGCTACTTCAGGCACGCTCATAGTTATTGGCGTAGTGCGGGTACGGTGTGGGCGTAGATGACGACCACTGCAATCAAGGCGATACAGACGGCGAAGGGTGCCAGCGGGTTCCACCCGTAAAGGGCGGTCGAAGCCAGCGGGGCAATCGCGTACGCCAACCCATTATTAGCGTTGATGACGCCAGCCACTGCGCCTTGCTCATCTGCACTCATCTTCAAGGTTGGGCCAGTGTTGTACCCGGGCATCGCCAGTCCCATACCTACCCCCAGCACGATACACCCGACAACCAGTAAAGCGTGCGAGGAGGTAGGCCAAATGAGCACAGTTGCAACTAGTGTAATGGCCAGACCAGTACGTAAAAGCTTCGCTGCTCCCCACCCTGTCTTTGGAGCAATCACCGCTTGGGCAATGATCATGGTCACGCCCATGATGGTCAGGTAAATCGCGGAAATACCTGCGGTCGCAGTTGCCGACAGGGCGAAGCGGTCTTGGACAGTGAATCCAAAAATCGTAGCAACAGAAGAAAACACAAGAAACATCACCAGACCAGTTGCTAGCCAGGGAGCTACACGCGGATCAGTGAAGCGAATCCGTTGAGGCTTTGCAAAAAGTTGCCCTCGGCTTTGAGGTGCGAAACTCACCAAGAGAACAACCAGACCAATCACCATCACAACGGGCATGACCACCAAGGGCAAGAGCAGGCCACCAGCAGCGGCTAACACACCTCCAGTAACACCTCCAACAATGGAGGCCATCCCTTGAGCCGCTCCAATCATGCCCAGTGCTTTTACCCGCCCGTTCTCGCTGGCAGCATGCGTGACCAGGTGGGCTTGCGCGGTCGGGGCGATCGCTGAAATCCCTCCACCATAGAGCAAACCACGAGTGATCACAACACCAAAAACTAGTCCGACACCGCCAACTACCTGGTTCATCCCCAGGTAGGAGACAATACCGAAGGCGCTCAAAGCGATGATCGCGATCACAAGCCCAGCAGCGAGTACACGTTTAGCGCCGACACGTTGGGAAGCTCGCCCCCAATAAGCACTCAAGCTCGCTAGTACAATCGCTGCCAAAGAGATAGTGGCGCCAATATGCCATTCCCGCAATCCCATCTGTCGTGACAGTGGCGCGATGATCGGATTGAGAATCATTTGCCCCATAAAGGCGAGAAAAACGATTCCCACTACCAGGTTCGCTTGCGCTGCTGGATCAATAGAGCTCTGTGTCGGCTTATTACTATGAGGGTCGGGCATCACTACACTCCATTACTAGAACACTGTTTCACTTAGGGATATTGTAGAATGGTGTTCTAGTAAGGGTCAAGGAATAAGTTAGGGTCACCTTATGAACACTGTGCTAACGGGGCGAAGGGCTGGGCTATCACGCGAGCTGATTGTCAAACAAGCTGTACAGTTAAGCGCGATCAGTGGCGTTGAGGGATGGTCAGTACGGGACATTGCCCGTGAACTGGGCGTGGTTCCCTCAGTGATTTATCATTATTTTCCAAACAAGGAAGCCATTTGTGATGCTGTTGTAGACCGGGTATGTGTCGGGATTGAAGTTCCCGACCCGGACCTTGAATGGAAAGCCTGGTTTCGAGCTATGGCTCACAATCTACGCCCCGCATTGTTAGCATATCCGGGGATTACCGACAGGTTCGCGCGGGGCAAGTTCACCGAACAGTTTTTGCCGATGATCGATGGAGCCTGGGCCAAACTACAAGAAGCTGGGTTTGGTGACAATTCGCCTGTGGCCTACACAATTATCGCGAACTCGATCATCCACACGATCGGAGCGAGAAACCTGCGCGCATCCAATCAAATCCAGCCTCGCCACAACCTGCACGAAATGCTTGTCAGGCTTGAGCCTATGATGGCTCAATCTGTTGGACTGACCAGTATTGTCAACTCTTACCTGGAGCCTCTCTCACACCCTGATGAAGAAGAAGCGATGTCCGAGGAATACTACGACCTCGTCATCGATGTGATCCTAGACGGCATCGAACACACCCTGCTGCCTTAACTCTGACCCACTTCTCAATCATCGTCTTAGTGAACGCCCGCACAGCTGTGTACTTCAACACAGCGGATGTAGCCCAGTTGATAAGCCGGGTCAGTTCACGTTCACACCCGCGTTCTCATGGTCACAGAGACGGTTAAATTGAGGTTACCCCATGCGAGGTCTGCGGGGGTGGTGTTTTCATCCGACATGTGGTTTGTCTCCTCCGTGGGGTGTTGGGTGTGTTCCACGCCTTGGTGGTAACGGAGGTGAGTATGAGACATATTGGTTGGCGGTCAGTTTTATTGAGTGGTTACCCAGTCCCCAGCTTCAACAAAAGCTGTTAAATCAACAGGGGAACTTCCTAGTAGCTCCACCGTGCCGTCGGACTTCACCAGCGCGGCGCTATCCCCATCATCTGCGTTCTCCCCTGGAAACACTGCAACGGTTCCGTCTGGGTGTACACATACCTCTACGTCCCAATCTTTGCCAGGATACGTCGAACAAACCATGCTGTAAGCACGGGTTGCAACATGCTTAATCAACACCAATTACTCCTAACAATTCATCCGTAGGTGTCAAATCGTCCGTGCGCATCATCGTCAGCGAACCCGCCTTCAACTTCTTCAACCGTTCGTCAACATTGATTAGTCCATCTGATGACTGGCCCACAATGACTTTGCTACGTGGAGGAATTTCAACAACCGCTACTGGCCAGCCCGCTACCTGGTGGACAAGCACGGCAACGTCCGGCAGATCGTGGAAGGGGAGGGAAGCTACGCCGAGACAGAAAAGCTCGTGCGTGAATTGCTTGTCGACGCCAACACCGAAGTCAACCTCCCCGAACCGGTCGAAGGCGGCGAAGCAGCAGGCGGTACAAAGGGCCGCAACCCGGAAACTTATCTCGGTACTGCGCGCGCCGAGTACACCAAGCAGCCCGGTTACACCGACGGTGAGCACGACTTCGGTGAACCGGCCGCTCCGGAGCGCGGCATGTTCACTTTGAACGGGACGTGGATTCTCGAGGAGGAATCAGTACAGAGCACCAGTGGAGGACTCCTGGACATCAACGTCTTCGCCAAGTGGGTCCAGCTCGTGGTTTCGGGTGAAGGCGAGATCGAGGTCGAGTATCCGGACGGTGCGACAAAGTCGTTCCCGGTCACAGATGGAACCCTCGACCTTGTGAAAGGCGACACGCCCACTGAGGGAGTGCTGCACATCCGGCCCACGGCAGGCGTGAAACTGTATTCGTTGACCTTCGGCTAGGCAGAGACAACCTTGTCCAGCGTCTCGGCGAACCGCGCGACGGTGCCGTCGACATCGCCCCACTTGTCCAAGCCGAACAGACCGATGCGGAAGGTGGAAAAGCCCTCCGGCTCGCCGACCTGCAGCGGAACACCGCTGGCGATCTGGACGCCGGCCTGCTTGAACGCGGATCCGTTGGCCTGCTCCGGGGCGGTGGCGTACATGACCACGATGGAGGTGGCCTCGAAGCCGGGGACGGCGACGGAGACGTAGCCTTTGTCCGCCAGCAGCTTGCGCACCTTGGTGCCCAACTCGACCTGGTGGGCGGTGTACATTTGACGCGCATCTTCCCGTGCCCTACTGCTTCCCGAGTTGCTAGATGTTCCGGGAGCGATAGCGCCATGACCGCATCCTGCGGTACTTCTCTGGATTTACTTGCTGTCTTTAGCGGGAAGGTTTCTTTGCGCCGACACGTCGTGGACTTCAAGTTCAACGTCTAACGCCGGTCGTTAATGACGCTTCGCGTTATTGGGGGAGTAGGTTGAAGCGCGGTCCGTTCGTCCGTCGTGCGCCGCTCCGCGGTGGGGAGGAGTCCGATGGGGCGCGGGACTATGCCCATGAAGACGTAGGTCGTGTCCGCCTCGGGGTGATGCGCCGCTAGTTCGGCTCGCTTCCACGACAGAACGAGGAGCCGGCGCGACGATCGACGTGGACGACGGCTCCGCCAAGGGGACTGCTGCACGATCAGACAACAGCTTCAAATTCGTGCCACTAGGCGCCCCCGAACTGTATAGAGTGACGCCTACCGGGAGGGAGATTCGAGTGTCGGAAAGCGGACCAGAGAAGAGACTGAAGTTCTTCGGCCTCAGCGACTACGGAACCTTCTGGCAGGCCGACCGCCTCCTAGAGCTCGTCCGTGAATTCGATGCTACTCGTGGCGATCAGGGCATAAACGACATCGTTGAGTTGCATCATCTCGCGTTGTTCCTAGAACACAAAGTTCTCCCGAAGGACCTGGCCGAAGCAGAGCGAGACGCGCCTCTGGCACACGTCCCCGAGATCCGGGAAGTCATCGGCAGGTTTTTCGGCAAAGTGACTGACGCCACCTTCTCAACGCTCGTTCAGGACGTTGACTTTCAGTACCGCACAGACGTCCTCGATCTTCTCGGAAAAAAACAAGGTCTTCGAGCGCTGCACTGACTCGATCGTGCTTGCTGCACTTCAAGAGCAGAGTTTCCACCCGCACGATCTGCTCTCATGCCAGGCACTCGTGCGTGCCTACGACCAGGAGATTCGGGCCCTGCTACTCGATGAGCCGCGCAATGCTGAGCTGCTTGCGCGGGAGTTCCTCCAGTCCGAGGGGCGGGATCCAATCCATCTTCCGAAGAGCTTCACTCCCGCGGATCAGCGTGGTCTGTTTGACCGCTACCTCGATGAGGAAGAGCCCAACCTCAACTTCGTCAAGCTGATCGCATCCGCACGAGCTGACAAGAACACCGGCGTCGATGCACGACTGAAGCTAAAGGCTCGTCGCAAGGTAGATGCGCTCACGAAGAAGATGTTCGAGTCCACGGAGGGGATCAAGACCGGCTGCGAAGTGGGCATCTCGGCCGATCAGGTCGAAGAGGTCGTCCAGTCTTTGGACGGCATGGTTGGCAAGTACTCCTACAGTCGAACCTGGCTCACGGAGAACCTCGACCACCCGACTATTCTGAATAACTTTGTTCACCTGTTCCAGTTCGCCAACGACCATATGCTCCTGGAACTCCCTTCCTACGGAGCGCAACTTGGCGTCTTCGAGCGGTTCATGGGTACGCCGGGCAAGGGCGACTACCGGACGGGGGCGGTGTTCAGGCTCAAGGATCAGGCGTCCTTGCTTCAGACCTTGATGTACGAGCGCTTCCTCAGCTCCGAAGGTATAGAGCTCGAGTCGGTCATCGCTTGGTTCTTCACGGACTACCTTGAGCAGGAGTTCGGTGCCAAGGGGCTGAAGTACCGCGCCTCCAGCCCGACCGCTACCTACCTTGAGAAGAGCCGCCATCTGTTCTCAGAGATGGAGAGCGTCCTCAAGCAGTTCACGCTGCATGTCGACTACGGCGAGGTTGACCCGGAGCTGCTGACAATCACATCGGAGCAGCTTTCCTACGGCGACATCCCGAGTCAGGTTGTGGATAAGTACGCCTACGTTGCCAACAACGCGGACATCCAAGGAATTCAGCACCTGCTCTTCTCGGACCAATCCGGATTGGTGCACATCAGCAGCGATCTGGAGGCAGAGAGCTTCCTCCACTTGGTCATCGCCAATGACATCGCCTACGACCAGTTCCACGAGTACCAACAGCGCAACATCGACTTCCTGGTCGAGAAGGGCATCCTGACCGGAGATCGTGACCGAATTGCGTTTGCAAGCGCGCCACAATTGCATGTGCTCAAGGAACTCTGGGAGTACGAGGTGACGAGCTGTCTCCATCATTCGGCGGCCGGCCAGAAAGCCATTGACGAGATGGTGAGCGCCGGATGGCTGGTGCATCGATCAACGCTGCTCAGCGCCGCGGAGGTCAGCTACTTCAACTACTTCCTTAACGATAAGGAGTTCAGCAACGGACCTAGCCTGCGCAACCGCTACCTCCATGGATCACAGGGAGACGGTGACGACGACCGCGTTCACCGCCACACGTATCTAACAGCGCTCCGCCTACTCGTTGCGCTGGTCATCAAGATCAACGATGACTTCTGCCTGACGGATAACGCCGTGCTCGCGAAGGAATAGGGGCCGACCGCTGGCATGGTTGAGCCCTCTTCAGATCCCTAGTATGTGGCGTCTCAGCCGGGTTCCCTGCCGGCGTGATGGCGCGGTACCTCCTTCGTGGCGTCCTGCAGGCTGACCCACGTCGAGGGTGAGCCTGTGTCCCCTGATCAGTAGCGAGCACTGACCGTGGGGAGGGGGAGCACGTGAACCCCGTGTTCAGATGTACCTATGTGCCGGAACTCGGTGGAGTTTAGATTCAACGTGTGATCGACGGCCGATTATCGGGCACGCTGGACTTCAGTTCATCTGTGGTCGAGCGGCCCAGGCGTTGACATTGCATTGCTGCTCGGTGTGGTCGCCCGCAGCCACGACTGTTCCGTCGGCGCGCAGCCCGAGCGAGTGTCTCGCTCCGGCTGCGATCGCTGTGATGCCGGTCCATGACTGGACATCGCACTGGCCGAACTGGTTGTCGCCCGTTCCGAAGACCCTTCCGGTCTGGCTCAGCGCGAGCGTATGGACGGAGCCGGCCGCCACTGAGGTGATGCTTCTCCACGATGACACCTCGCACTGGCCTCTGCTGTCGTCGCTGACGGCGACGACGGTGCCGTCTTCGTGTAAGCCGACGGTGTGCAGGTAGCCGGCAGAGACCCCGGACACGTGTGTCCACCGGGCGACGTCGGTCTGCCCTCGCTGATTGTTGCCAGTTGCGAGGGCTGTGCCGTCGCGTCGAACTGCGATTGTGTGCCAGTCGCCGCATCCGATCTCAGTTGACCATGATCTCGCTGTAGATTGTCCTACGTGGGGGGCATGTGGTGGAGTAAAGATTTTCGACCTGACATCTGGCCGCAAGACAGGAAGGAGCCCGGGACCGGGAGTACGATGCCTAATGATCCTCTCAACCTCGACAAGGCCGGCGAGTGGGCTGGCGTGTGGTGGCTGCCGGAAGCCCCTAGCGAGAAGGTCCCGGGTGTCCTACGGTACGACCCGGAAGATGGTCTCTCTCTGTCGCTGATCGGCACCTTCGAGGATCGGATCTTGACGACGGACTCGTCTGGATGGACTGCTGTTCACGAAGGAACCCGCACCTGGGAAGTCATGCACGGTGTGGCCGAGCTCAGGGAGATCACACTGCTTGGCTGTGTTCCTAGGAGCACCAGAAGGACCATGGGTGCGCGAGTGGCGAGCCCTGATAAGCAGACCGTGACCGCGACGGTCGCCATCATCGGCGCGCATGTCAGCGGTGACGCGGATCCGGCGTTCGCTAGGGCAGAAGTCTCAGTCGAGGATCTGAGTCTCTGGGCGGCGTCTTCTGTGTTCGAAGGATCCCTCGGGGCTCCCGACGGCAAGATCGATGGGACCGGGCGTATCTCGGTGAAGCCGGTCGAGGCGCAATCGGTCGTGGTCGACGACACTGAGTATCGCCTTCAGCACACGCACACGCTTCCATTCTTCGACCAGCGCAAGGGAGGAAGCGTCGGACGTATGCGGGACACGGTGTCCATCTGCGTCGTGCCAGCCGAACCATTCTCTCTGAGTGTTGCTCTGCAGGAGGCGAGCCTGGTGCAGGACCTGATCTCCCTGGCGACGCATCGCGCGGCCGGAGTGATCTGGCTCCGACTGGAAGTTGCCGGGACCGAGTCGCACTTCCCTGATGGCCGCCCGCTGCCGCGCCGACGTGCCGATGTGCTCTACTCACCGGCCGCGCTTGGAAAACACGACGCGAAAGTCGTCGATCACCACCGAATGTTCTTCACCTGCGGCTCGATCCCATTTGAGGAGGTCATGCCCCGATGGTGCGAGGCCCATGGCCGCCTGGAGGCAGCGACAAACATGATCTTGGGCTTGCGCTACGCACCGGCCCGTTTTGTTGAGAACAATCTTCTGACGGCAGTCGATGCTGCCGAGGTGTTGCACCGCAACCTCCGCATCGACGAGAAACCGTTCCCCAACGCGGAGTTCAGGGCGATGCGAGAGGCGATGCTGGCGCAGGTTCCCGATGAGCACCGAAACAGGTTCAAGGGGGCGATCCGCAACGACCCGACCCTCCGTGATCGGCTCCATGCCCTCGCCGCGCGACCCGATCAGGAAGCGATCGCACAGCTCTTACCGGATGTCGACCATTGGGCGAAGTGGACGACGCGCGCCCGCAATGACCTCGCGCACGAGGGCAGAACGCCCAACCATTCCATCGAGGAGCTGATCGCCGTCGTCGAGGTGACGACCGCGGTCGTAATCCTCAACGTCTTGCACGAGCTCGGGTTGCCGGCGGAGCGGCAGCGAGAGATCGTGCGGGAGCACCCGCAACTGAGGGCTACGTTCCGTACCGCTGCCGAATGGCTGGTTCCCTCACCAAACCCTTAGGTGCACTGCGATAGCCGCTACTTCGGAACCTCCGTGACGCTGCTGCCCGGTCGTTTAGTGCGAGACGCGTGTAAGCCTGCTCTATCGCTCGTTCGTTGAGTGCGTCATGGCGGGCGGGCGAGACGACCGGCTGTAAGTGGTGGCAGCGCGTCAGTGCCGCCTGGTGCGGCGGTGAGACGGGAGAATGTCGTCGGCCCTTAAGAACGCGGTGGAGTTCCGCTTCAATGTCAAAGCTCCATGTCGACGTGCTGCCGGGCCCGTTTCCCCCGGAAGCATGTCTGAGACCGTCATGACGCCTGAGACGCTTGCCCTACGCGGGATTCTCGTTGCGCGTCTTGACTAGTTCCAGGTGCTCATCGATCGGTACGGCGCGACCAACCCGAAGTTGTTCGGGTCCGTCGCGCGCGGCACCGCGTCTGCAGGATCGGACATCGACATCCTCGTCGGGATGGACCCTGCGGAGGGACGTCTCCTGATGCGTGCGTCTGGTCTGCTCGAGGAGAGTCGCGCTCTGTTCGGGCGCGATGGCATCGACGTGTTTCCTGCCCAGTTGCTCAGGCACCCGGTATCCGCTTCGACGCTCGCCGAGGCGGTGCCGCTGTGAGTCGCAGTCCGGCGAAGCCGTGAACCATCTTCCCGATGAGATCACCGGCGCGCACCCTGAGATCGTCTGGCCTCAGATTCGGGATTTCCGCAACATCCTGGTGCACCAGTATTTCGGCGTCGACATCGACGTGGTCCGCGATATCGTCGATACTCATCTGCCTCCTCTTGCCTAGGCGCTGCGGTGCCACATCTCTGCTAACTGACGGCGCGGCTCCAAAGGTTATTCGGCTACGGAACGTGGTCGAGTTTAAGTTCAATGTTAGCTAAGGGCCTTATTAAAAGCGTTTGGCAACACGCGCTCCTATTTACCTTCGTATCTCGCGAGACGCTGACGTGGATGGCCTCACCATCGACCGGCAGCGTCAGGACTGTGAAGCCATTGCAAAGCAGCGTGGCTTGGACGTTGGACATAGGACATAACTACGCCGATCAGTCCATTTCCGCGTCAAAGAAGAATGTGGCTCGCCCCGACTACGACGCCATGGTGGCATCCTTTGAACGCGGCGAAATCGACGCGATCATCTGCTGGGACCTCGAACTACCCGCCCCACGTCGGTGGGTAGTCCGATCAGTCGGACAAAACTACTCCCGCACCACAGCGTAATAAGGGGTGCACCTTAAAAACATCCGGAGGTGGGGGTAACTCCCCCTCGTTGCCCAGAGACAAAATACGCCAGTGGCGTCTGTACGACGAGCCGAAGGTAGGACAAATTCCAATCCAGAGAGGTCTTGCACTGTTGCGGTGCGGTTGTCTTCTTTCTCACCGTATTGGACCCTGCGAAATTAATTGGATACGATAGGCCCATGTTGATTTCAGGTTCCGTTTTCATGCGGCCGCTCACCAGCCGCTAAGGCGGTTTTCTCCCTCCCGCAGGTTAGAAACCGCTCCGGTCCTTTAGCCGGGCGGCTATTTGTCATGCCCGGCTCCGTTTCAACTCCAAGGAGCACACCTGATGTCTGCATACGGATACGGCCGTCACGAGCATGGCCAAAATTTTCTCACAGACCACAAGATCATCAACTCCATCGTCGATCTTGTGAAACAAACCTCCGGCCCCATCATTGAGATCGGGCCAGGAAGCGGTGCCCTCACTCACCCGATGGCCCACTTGGGGAGGGCGATAACGGCAGTTGAGGTAGACGCAAAACTAGCTGCCAAACTCACAAAAAAGACCGCCTCGGCGGCGGTCGAAGTGGTCCATGATGATTTCCTTAACTTCCGGTTACCCGCCACTCCCTGCGTCATTGTGGGAAACATTCCCTTTCACCTCACCACTGCCATTCTTCGAAAGTTGTTGCATGCGCCGGCATGGACTGACGCTGTACTCCTCATGCAGTGGGAAGTCGCTCGCCGCCGGGCCGGGGTAGGTGCAAGCACGATGATGACGGCTCAGTGGTCCCCATGGTTCACGTTTCACCTTGGTTCCCGAGTACCAAGGTCTGCTTTCCGGCCACAGCCAAACGTTGACGGGGGGATCTTAGTGATCCGCCGGGTGGGTGACCCGAAGATCCCGATAGAGCAACGCAAAGCCTTTCAGGCGATGGTGCACACCGTTTTCACCGCCCGGGGACGCGGGATAGGGGAAATTCTCCGAAGGGCAGGGTTGTTTTCATCACGTTCAGAGACACAATCATGGTTGCGCTCGCGAGGAATCGACCCCGCAACCCTACCTCCCAGATTGCACACCAGCGACTGGATCGATCTCTTCCAGGTGACTGGTTCCTCTTCACCGCGCCATCGGCCCATTTCACAATCGGGAAGTAGTCAACGCCCTCCTCAACGGAAAAATCGAGGCCGGCGGCGGTAATCCCCCCACCGCCAAAACCGAAATCCACCAGTAGTAGTGAACGACCCATGTTCGTCTACCGTGAGCCGCGTTATGGCAGTGACGTGTTCTCGTCGGGCACAGTCATAGTTCCCGGCGTTGCCAGCGACAGGGTTCTACACCCAGCAGCGGGACCGATCAAAATCACCCGCACGGGGAACGACCCTGCTGGTGGTTTCGATTTTGATGAAAGCGAGGAGACATAGCCCCTCGCCAACTCCCCGTAGCTGGCGAACAGTAGCTCCTGGCGCTGGCGCTCGTTGGTGAGTTTGCGTGCCACATCGAAAGCCTTATCGACTTCCCGGTCCAAGTTGTTGTGAGCCTTGAGCAGAATTGGGTCCATCGATAACGGGTTGTAGTGCTCCGCGAGTGACCGCTGGGGGTGCCGCTCGCGTGCCCGCAGCACCAACTGTCCAGCGTCGATGATTCGCTGCTGCGCCTTCTCATCTAGTTCACACAGAGCTGGTCCGCAGTTGTAGTTCCCGATGTACTCCGAAAAACGGAAAAAATAAATAGTGGGGATACATCAACCTTCCACTTTCCATTCTTCCGGCTCAGAGTATTGAGGGGTCTGGGACCGGGTCCGTAAACCCTTTATGTTTTTCGCGCACAGCGGTTTTTAGCGACGCACCTGGGGTTGCCCGCAAATGGTGGACACGTAGTGGAGCTACCTCATAGTTAGGCAGCTGTTTCTTCTTCGTTGGTGGTC
>NZ_JASONC010000058.1:0-438 GCF_030217065.1 Corynebacterium sp. UMB4614 | reverse complement strand
TTCCATCAGCTTCTCGCTGATCTCATTGACCTTTGCCGGGTCATGGTTTTTCTTCGGTGACACCGTAGTCATTATCGGTGACACTCCTTCTCGATCAGAGCCTCACACACAAACTTCCTGACACCCTCCGTGAGTTTGGCCTATCGTCAGACCAACTCGTCAAAGATTGGTCTTGGAAATGGCGCAAAGGCGGCGATGAGGCGTTGAAGCCGAAGCCGAAGGGCAGACCCAAAGGCTCGGCTGCACCGAAGCGGCTTACGGAAGAAGACAAGCTTCGCCGTCAGATCGCGCGGTTGGAAGCGGAAAACGCTTACTTAAAAAAATTGCGGGACCTGAGGAACCAGGGACACGCCTGAAAGTCCAGGCGATTGTCATCCTCAAGTCACAGCATCGTCTGCAATACCTTTTGGATGCGGCAGGCATGCCGAGGTCGACGTT
>NZ_JASONC010000057.1:0-478 GCF_030217065.1 Corynebacterium sp. UMB4614 | reverse complement strand
AGAAAGGCCATGACCCGGCGAGGGTCAACGAGATCAGCGAGAAGCTGATGGAAAATCCTGAGCTGGCTAGCCTGATCAGCGAGCTGTCGACCTCCGCTGATGATGCCAGCGAGCTGGTCAAAGGCCTGCTGCAGGCATCAATCAACGCTGGTCTGCAGGCGGAGATGGATGCGCATTTGGGCTATAGCCACTCCGACCGCAAGTCCAAAGCCCAGGTTGAACCCGTGCACGGCGGCAATCACCGCAACGGGTCGTACACCAAGACCGTCAATTCTGGCTACGGCGCGGTGGAAGTGACCGTGCCCAGGGATCGTGCCGGCACGTTTACTCCGAAGATGGTGCCCAAGGGCGCACGTCGGCTCACAGAGCTCGACGACATGATCGTCTCGCTATACGCCGGTGGGATGACAGTGCGCGATATTCAGCATCACCTCGCGACCACGCTCGGGGTGGATATGAGCCCGGATACGATCAGCAC
>NZ_JASONC010000056.1:0-580 GCF_030217065.1 Corynebacterium sp. UMB4614 | reverse complement strand
AGGCGCAGGAGGCGCGCACCGCGCTGGCACCGTTCGCGGAGCTGGAGCGCGCGCCGGAGCACGTGCACACCTACCGCATCACCCCGCTGGCGCTGTGGAACGCCCGCGCGGCAGGGCACGACGCGGAGCAGATCATGGACGTGCTGGAAACCTACTCGCGGTTCCCCGCCCCGCAGCCGCTGCTCATCGACATTGCCGACACGATGGATCGCTACGGGCGGCTGAAGCTCATCAAGCACCCAGCGCACGGGCTCGTGCTAGAGACGACGGACAGGGCTGTGCTGACGGAGATCCGGCGTCACAAAAAGATCAAGCCCATGTTGGGCGCAGAGATCGACGAGGACTCGATCGTTGTGCACCCTTCCGAGCGCGGCAGGCTCAAGCAGGAACTGCTGAAGGTCGGCTGGCCCGCAGAGGACCTGGCGGGATACGTCGACGGCGAGGCACACCCCATCGAGCTGTCGCAGGAACACGAAGAATGGCAGCTGCGCGACTACCAGGAGATGGCGGCCGATAGCTTCTGGGAAGGCGGCTCGGGCGTGGTAGTGCTGCCATGTGGTGCGGGCAAGACGATGGTCGG
>NZ_JASONC010000055.1:0-657 GCF_030217065.1 Corynebacterium sp. UMB4614 | reverse complement strand
CACCAGTTGGTGGTGGGTGATGGTTTGTCGGTGCGTGCGGCTGGGTTGGATCTGGGATGGTCGTTAGCTACGGCGTATCGGATTGCGCATCGTGATGGGTTACCACTGCGGAATAAGACGTTGTCGTCACAGGTGGTTGACGAGATTGTTGCGTTGTTTGCCCAGAATGTCGCGCCAATGGATATTGTGCGGCGGTTGGGTGTGAATCCTTCGTCGGTATACCGGGTGGGGATATCGATTGGTGCGCGGCCCCGTCCTGCTCCTGAGGGTCGGCGGGCTGTGGCTACGGCGCGGCGAGTGGAGTATTTGGAGCTTCGGGCCTGTGGGTTGGATCGTCGTTCTGCTGCAGCTGCGTGTGGGATGGGGTTACGTGGTGCGCTTGATGTTGATAAGGGGGTGATTAAAACACGTGGTCGGCGTGTGCCGTTTGTGCCCGATGGTCAGGCAGTTTATCGCTATAAACGGCTTATGCAGGTTCTTGCGTATGTTGATGGCCGGGTCAGTGTTCCGGTGGAGGTGCTGCCGCAGGCTGCGGTGGAGAAGGTGATTGACCGGCGGTACTTGTCGTTGGTGGAGCGGGAGCGCATCGCGGATCGGGTGAATCGGAATTTATCGGTTCGGGCGATTGCGCGTGAGCTTGGGCGTGATCCGGGGACG
>NZ_JASONC010000054.1:0-663 GCF_030217065.1 Corynebacterium sp. UMB4614 | reverse complement strand
AAAAGTGTGTCTGATTTTCAGCCTATCTGCTGGTCAGGCCGCATAAAACGGGCTTAAATAAGGTTCCAAACCTTATTCAGGCCCGTTTCTTGCCCAATCCACCGGAATGGCTCCTGCATGTGGTAACAGCGGCTTGGTTGTCTTTCTGGGTGACTCCAAACAGACCCCGATGCCCTATATGTACTGGGCACATGAAGAAAAACGGCACCACAACCAAAGGAACAACCAGATGGCGGTGCAAAAACCCTGACTGCGGATGCTCAACAACACGACACCGCAAAGATCAAGCACTGGCCCGCGACTTCACAACATTTCACCGCTACGTCACTACGACAGCACCACTGACCCGCATCGCCTCGGAAGTCGGCTGCTCACGCTGGACACTGGACCGTAAATTCGAACCATTCTGGCTCATCAATGTCCCTCACACCCCGGACCCCAACCGGGTCTACGACCAGATCTTCATCGACGGCACCTACACCGACGCTGGTTGCTTGCTTGTGGCAGCCAGCCACGACCACGTCATCGCATGGCACTGGACACAACGCGAAACCGCCCACGCCTACACCCAACTACTCAAAAACATCGCCCCACCACTATGCGTTGTCCTCGACGGTGGCCAAGGCGCCTACTCAGCAATCAAAGCCTGCTGGCCCAACACAC
>NZ_JASONC010000053.1:0-668 GCF_030217065.1 Corynebacterium sp. UMB4614 | reverse complement strand
ATCTGATTGAACTGCCTTAAGCTTAAGCGTTTTAGCCACCATTTACAAGTTAGTTTTAAAGATTTAGTGATAATTTGTCGGCACTGGTATCGTTTGTATGCACCGGCTGAGTTTACTCATCGGCGAAATATTGATCAAATTAAAACTACGGACAGTCTGATTTTGGCTTTACTTATCTGGCAAGCTAAGACAGGAATTGAATCACAAAGAAGATTCTGTGAATGTTTCAATTGTTTATCACACTCACGTTTTAATCGGCGTTCACGTCAGCTATTGCAATTGATTTATCAGATACGGCAAGAAATGAATAAAAAGGTTGACCTGAATGGACATTTCTTGATCATTGACAGCTTTCCGGTACCTGTTTGCCAACCAATTCGCAACTATCGTGCTAAAATTTTTCGCGGTTATGCCAACATTGGTTATAAGGCCACCAAGAAAATTTACTTCTATGGTTTCAAAGTTCATGCCATTGTTAGCGATGACGGTTACATTCTTGATTATGTCGTAACAAAAGCATCAGTTCATGATGCCAAGGAGACAGTTGAACTGATGGAAAATGCACATCCATCTAATTACTATCTTCTTGGCGACGAAGGCTATTTAGGCAAAGAACTGCATCAACAGCTAAAACAAATGGGTTATGAACTTTGGACACCATATCGTAA
>NZ_JASONC010000052.1:0-816 GCF_030217065.1 Corynebacterium sp. UMB4614 | reverse complement strand
GTCCCAGGTTTTGTTCCGTTTGAGTAGATGGGAAAATCTGGAACATGCCGAAGAAATTTGACCAGGATGCCAAGGATCGGGTGGTCCGCCTTGTTGAGGACCGCATCCTGGCGGAGGGGATCTCCATGCAGGAAGCGTGCAAGATCGTGGCCCCGAAACTGGGTGTCTCATGGCATACTGCCCGGCAGTGGGCTCAGGCGGCCCGTCGCGAAGGCAGGGCAATTGATCCTTTACCTGAAGATCTCGTTGCAGAGGTGGCCAAGCTGCGTCGTGAGAATCAGGAGCTTCGCGACACTAACGAGTTATTGAAGGCCGCGTCAGCTTTTTTCGTGTCGGAACTCGACCCCAAACGTCGGAAATGATCCAGTTCATCGATGAACACCGGGATCGTTTCACAGTCGAGTTCATCTGTCAGACGTTGAAGAGCAATCGGCAAGGTGGCTTCATTTCCTCACGCGGATACCGTCAGTCAAAAGCCCGGGGATTAAGTGCCCGCAGCCTTCGTGACGCCGCACTGACAAGGCATATTGCCGAGGTCCATGAAGAAAACTACGCAGTCTATGGTATCCGCAAGATGTGGCATGCTCTACGCCGTGAAGGAATCGACATCGGCCGTGAGCAAACCGCTCGCCTGATGCGCCTTGCTGGAGTCAGTGGAAAAGGTAAAGGCCGGTTGCCTGTGACAACTCGCAGGTCCAAGGGCTCGGATAATCGCCCTGACTTGGTGGGCCGTGATTTTCGTGCCGCTGGACCGAATCGGTTATGGGTGGCTGACATTACCTACGTCCGTACCGGTAATGGGTTCGTCTACACCGC
>NZ_JASONC010000051.1:0-834 GCF_030217065.1 Corynebacterium sp. UMB4614 | reverse complement strand
TTGCAACTTGGGGCGGGAGCCAAGAAAGCTCCGTTTTTATTGTGTGATCAACGCTATGTTCCTGTGTTGTCAGGCCGTCTCGAATACCCGGCTAACAATCACTGCATCCGGATTCGGGTGACCATAGGCAAACATCGTGCCCTGCCCCTTCCGCAATGAGTGCATCGCTTCCATCCCTTTCAACGTCCGGTAGGCAGACGTTCGGTTTTTGAATGCTCCTTTCGGCCCCAGGATCCGCTTTAACCGGCCATGATCGCCTTCAATGACGTTGTTGAGGTATTTCACCCGACGATGCTCGACCGTCGATGGACAGACGCCTTCCGCCTTCAGCTCAGAGATTGCCCTGGCGAGTGAGGGGGCCTTGTCGGTGCTGATCACCCGCGGATAGCCTGCCGATTTATTCGACCGCAGCGTCTTCGCCAGGAAACGCTTCGCTGCCGCGACGTTGCGTTTTGGTGAGAGGTAGAAGTCCAGGGTCTGGCCACCGGCGGTGATTGCCCGATAGAGGTAGCACCACTTTCCCCCGACCCGGATATAGGTCTCATCCACCCGCCAGGACCTGGCCTGCCAGTCAGGAACTTGCCGATACCACCGGGTCTTCTTATCCAGCTCAGGAGCATATTTCTGGACCCAGCGGTAGATCGTGGTGTGATCGACCGGCACTCCCCGCTCGGTCATCATCTCTTCGAGGTCGCGATAGCTCACGCCGTAGCGGCAGTACCACCGCACCGCCCACAGGATGATTTCACGAGGGAACTGCCGACCGGAGAAGATGCCCATGGACCTGATTATTCCACGCCGGTCTTCCTACTGCCCCAACTTTGCAACAGCACC
>NZ_JASONC010000050.1:0-863 GCF_030217065.1 Corynebacterium sp. UMB4614 | reverse complement strand
GCAGGGTGTCATCCGCGTACCCTGCAACGCCGGTTTGAACACTTCTGGCTAGTTGATGTCCCCGATCCCACGATCGGCCACGAAGGCCGGGTCTACGACCAGGTCTTTCTTGACGGCACCTACACCGCCGGCGGATGCTTGATTGTTGCCGCCACCTTGGATCACGTCATCGCTTGGCACTGGTGCACACGTGAGACCACCCGCGACTACCAAAGGCTCCTCGAACGTATCCCCGCGCCCCTGATCGCTGTCATCGACGGCGGCCAAGGCGCTGCCAGCGCAATCAAGACATGCTGGCCTGCAACGAAAGTGCAGCGCTGCCTCGTTCACGCCCAACGCGTGGTGCGCCGACACACCACCTCACGCCCCCGCACCGATGCAGGACGAGCGATTTACCAGCTTGCGCTCAACCTCACGAAGATCACCGCTCTTGACGAAGCGGCCGCGTGGGGTGCGCAACTGCACGAATACGGCACTATCTACCGCGACTGGATGAACCAGAAAACGTTCACAACCGACCCGGCGACACGGCAACGCACCTGGTCATGGACGCATGAACGCACCCGCAAGGCCTACAACAGCCTCAACCACCTGTGGCGCAACCAGCTGTTATTTGTCTATCTCGACCCACCTGACGGTGTCCTCGATGTCAGCCGGATCAAATCCACCACCAACAGCCTGGAAGGCGGCATCAACGCCCAGTTGAAACTGCTTGCCCGCACCCACCGCGGCAGATCCGGTGAACACCAACGCCGGATGCTGGATTGGTGGCTGTATCTGCAAACAGAACTGCCTGACGACCCCGTTGAGATCGCCAGGCAGTCCAACTGGGGCCAGGACCAACTCGCCAAAGTATCCACCCT